>JAGHCO010000262.1 GCA_021160405.1 Candidatus Aerophobota bacterium | reverse complement strand
TTAGAGGAAGAGAGAAAATTTATAGAGAGGAAGGTAAGCGTCTCTTAGAGCAAGTAGTTAAACAAGTAGAGGAAGTAGGGAGGGTAGAGGCTCGTCTTTCTGACACTGGGGGGAAGGTAGAACAGTATCTGATACCGAAATAATCAAATAAACGAGGAAATATGCCTAAGATTAAAACCCATAGGGGGGCTAAAAAGAGATTTAAGTTTACCAAAAATGGGAAATTAAAGAGATTTAGTGCCTATGCTTCTCATTTAAAAGTGGGAAAAACTTCCAAGCGAAAGAGAAGATTGAGGAAAGGAACCTTGTTGAAGAAGGTCGATTCCAAAAGGGTCAAGAGATTGTTACCCAGAGGTTAAGTAAATTGAGGGGATTTAAATGAGTAGAGTTAAAAGAGGTGTTATTCATACCAAGAAGAGAAAAAAGATACTGAGGCTAACTAAGGGATATAGAGGCGGAAGAAGTAAATTATTTACCCAGGCCGCCGAAGCTTTAAAAAAGTCTCTTTCTGCTAGCTATAAGGATAGAAAAAGAAGAAAAAGAGATTTTCGCAAGCTTTGGATTATTAGAATAAATGCAGCAGTTAGAGAACGAGGAATATCTTATAGTGAATTTATAAGGGGAATGAGAGAGGCTAACATTAATTTAAATAGGAAAGTTCTTTCTGAGTTAGCTATTCATCATCCTCAGGAGTTTACCCACCTGGTGGAGAAGGTTAAAGAAAATTTAAAGAGGTGAAGTTGCCGGAATGGATAAAATTATTTTTGAAGGTAATTGGAATATTTCTTGTTCTTTTAGCTGTAGCTGGAGGAGCGGCTTATCTTACCTTAAGAATATTGATTCCTCCCGAGAATATAGAGGTTCCCCAAATTGTGGGCAAAAAATTAGATGAAGCAGTAATTATCTTAAGTAAAAACAGTCTTAGCCTCCGAGTAACAGGAGAAAAGTACTCAGCCAAGGTTCCTCCTGATGTTGTGATTTCTCAAGTTCCTTCTCCGGGAGTAAAGGTTCGAAAAGACAGAAGTATTGAGGTAGTAATAAGTAAGGGTAAAAGAGTAATTTCTGTTCCCTATGTGATAGGAATGGAACTTAGAGAGGCAAAGGTTTTTCTTTCTCAGAAGGGCCTTAAGATAGGTTATTTAAGCTATATTTATTCATCTTTTCCTCAGGATGAAATTGTAGCTCAGGATCCCTCTCCCAATGAGGAGGTAAGCCAGGAAGAAGGAATAAACCTACTGATAAGTTTGGGCTTTGAGAAAGATAAATTTTATATGCCTAATCTGATAGGAAGAAAAATAGAGAGAGTAAAGGCTCTTCTGGAAGCTATCTCTTTAAATATAGGGAAAATAAAGGAATCTTCTTCTGGAAAAGAAGGAATAGTTATTTCTCAGGTTCCTTCTCCTGGTTCTATAGTAACCTTAGGTGAAGAAATTGAGCTTACAGTTGGGGTTGGGTCCAGAGAAAAGGAAAGTTCTTTATCTAAAGATAAATGGATATTTACTAAGGTGAGAGTACCTCTGGGACTGGAAAAGAAAAAAGTAAAGGCTGTAATTTTAGATGAGGAGGGAAGGAGAATAGTAAATTATGGATGGCAATCTCCAGGCAAAGACTTATGGATAACCTCTCGAGTAAGGGGGGAAGGAGAGATAAGAGTTTATATTAATGATGAGTTATTTCAAGTAGAGAAGGTGGAGGAATGAATCAACAGATTAACTTAAAAATAGCTCCTTCAATTTTAGCCTCTGATTTTAGCTGTCTTCTTTCTGATGTTAAAAAAGTAGAGCAAAAGGCAGATATTCTTCATTTTGATATAATGGATGGGCATTTTGTTCCCAATATAACTTTTGGCCCCGGGGTAGTAAGAGCTTTAAGGGGAAAAATTAACCTACCTTTTGATGTTCATTTAATGGTAGATAATCCTGAGAAATGGATTAAACCTTTTGCTGAGACTGGTTGTGAATTTCTCACTGTTCATCTTGAGGCAGCTGTGCATCTGGATCGTTTAGTTAGCTCTATTAAAGGGGAAGGGATCAAAGCAGGAGTAGCTCTTAATCCCGCTACCTCTTTATGTAATTTAGAATATATATTGCCCAGGTTGGATTTAGTTCTTCTTATGACAGTTAACCCAGGGTTTGGAGCTCAAAAGTTTATTCCTGAAGTTTTGCCTAAAATTAAAAATCTTCGACAGATGGCGGAGAAAAGAGGGGTTCAGCTTGATATAGGAGTAGATGGAGGTATTAATGGAAAAACTGCTGAAAAGGTAGTGAAAGCAGGAGCTAATATTCTGGTAATGGGAACCTCTATTTTTGGAGCACCTGATCCTAAGAAAGCAATCTTAGATATAAGAGAAAAAATTAGTAATTATTTAGAAAGAAAGGAGGATTATTAATTGTCAGTACGGATTCGGCTTAGAAGAATAGGAGCTAATAAGCTTCCTTTTTATCGAATAGTAGCAGCTGATTCTCGTTCATCACCAAAAGGTAAATTTATTGAAAATTTAGGGTGGTATGATCCCCGGGGTAAGATAGTGAAGGCAGATAAAGAAAAAATAAGGGCCTGGATAGGAAAGGGAGGTGAGCTATCCAACTCAGTGCGAAAATTGTTAACTAACTATTCTGTATTTTCACAAAACGAGTTGCCTAAGAAATAGGGAGGGAAAATGGTAAGTCTATTCAAATCCGGATTAAAAAAGGAGGTAAGTATGCGTGAGTTGGTTGAATACATAATCAAGAAGATAGTAGATAGGCCAGAAGATGTGCAAGTCCAGGAGATAAAAGCAGAAAAAGTTATTTTGCTGGAAATCTCTGTAGCTAAGGAAGATATGGGAAAAGTAATAGGAAAGGGAGGTAGAGTAGCAAATGCTCTGAGGACAATTGTAGGAGCAGCTGCTGCTAAGATGAGAAAAAGAGTAATGGTGGAGATTTTGGAAGAGTAAATATGAGGGTTGACATTGTTACTTTGTTTCCCTCTATGTTTGTAGGCCCTTTTGGGGAAAGTATAATTAAAAGGGCACAGGAAAAGGGGATTTTAAGGATTAATCTTCATAACCTTCGCTGTTTTGCCTTTGATCGTTATCATAGTGTTGACGATGCTCCTTTTGGTGGAGGAGTAGGAATGGTAATGAAGATAGAGATTATTTATAGAGCTCTAAAGCAGATTAAAGAAAAAATAAAGGGGACAGTTAAGGTTGTGCTTCTGTCCCCTCAAGGAAGAAAATTTACACAGGATATGGCAAAAAAATTAGCTCAAGTGGAGAATTTAATTCTTCTCTGTGGACATTATGAAGGAGTGGATGAGAGAGTGAGAGAGTATCTAATAGATGAGGAGATATCTATAGGTGACTATGTGTTGAGTGGAGGAGAATTACCAGCTATGGTAGTAGTAGATGCGGTTACTCGAATGTTACCGGGAGTGTTGGGAAGTGAGGATTCAGTAAAAGAGGACTCTTTTTATCAAGGTCTTTTAGATTATCCTCAGTACACAAGACCAGCAGATTTTATGGGATGGAAGGTACCGGCTGTTCTTTTATCTGGTAATCATCAAGAGATTAAGCGATGGCGAAGAAAAAAGATGCTGGAGAAGACTTTAAAAAAAAGGCCAGATTTACTGAAAGAAGCTAATCTTACCCCTGAAGATAAAGAATGGCTTAGAGAAATTAAAACTCAGTTGTAATTTTTCACCACAGAGATAAATATGAAAAGTAACACGTAATGAGTGATATGTGGAAGAAATAAATATATTGAAAAGTTAACCGGTGAGGTTTTACTAATGGACAGTGAGATAAAAGAAATTGAGGAAAGATTTAAAAGAAATGAGCTACCAGACTTTAGGCCAGGAGATACAGTAGCTGTTCATTTCGCTTTTAAAGAAGGGGATAGAGAAAGAATTCAAATTTTTGAAGGGGTTGTTCTTGAAAAAAAGGGGGGAGGAATTAGAAAAACCTTTACTGTAAGAAAGATATCCTTTGGTATCGGCGTAGAGAGAACTTTCCCTCTACACTCCCCTCTAATTAAAAAAATAGATGTAATTAAAAAGGGTAGAGCAAGAAGGGCTAATTTAACTTATTTAAGGATTAAAACCAGGAGATGAAGAAAGAGGTTCTTTCCGGAATAAAGGAAACAGTTGAAACTATAGTAATTGCTCTTCTTCTTGCTTTTGTTATACGCACCTTTGTAGTGGAAACTTTCTGGATTCCCTCTGGGTCTATGAAGCCCAACTTACAGGTAGGCGATCGCATTATGGCCTACAAGTTCTTATATAATTTAAATTGGGTAAAGCGTGGAGATATAATTGTTTTTAAATATCCCCTTAATCCTAAAAAAGATTTTGTTAAAAGGGCAATTGGTTTGCCTGGGGATGTTGTGCAAATTAGAGAAAAAAAAGTCTTTGTAAATGGAAAAGAGATAAAAGAGCCTTACGTTATCCATAATGATAACTGGGAAGTTGGTTTTCCTCGTGATGATTACGGCCCGGTTAAGGTTCCCCCTGGTTCTTTGTTTATGCTGGGAGATAATCGTGATTCCAGTGATGATAGCCGCTTTTGGGGATTTGTTCCAGAGAAAAATATTATAGGAGAGGCCTTTCTCATCTATTGGCCTTTATGGAGAATTAGAATTATAAGGAATCCTTTCTAAAGGGGTCGGGTCTTAACATTTGACATTTTTTTTCTTGCATTGGGCTATAACACAGTTTAACTTTGAGAAATGTCAAATGTTAAGACCCGACCCCTCTGGAGTAGATGTGTGAATGAGTAAAACCACAGGAAAAAACTTAGGTAAAAATGGAGAAGAAATAGCAATAAATTTTCTTGAAAAGAGGGGCTATCAAATCTTAGAAAAGAATTATCGCTGTCGATTGGGAGAAATAGACATAGTAGCAAAGGATAAAGAAAAAATAGTATTTGTGGAGGTAAAAACAAGGGGATCTTTAATTTTTGGTCTGCCGCAGGAAGCTGTTAATTACTCTAAACAAATGCGTCTTACCAGGTTAGCTTTAACCTATCTTTCCTACCATAAGTTGAAAAATGTACCCTGCCGCTTTGATGTAGTGAGCATTTTAATGGAAGGCAAGAAGCCTAAAGAAATTCAGTTGATTACCAATGCTTTTCCAGCAGCATATTAAACATGGTCTTCGGTAATTAGTTCTTGGTTCTTAGTCAAGAGGATTTACATGTTGTTATTTCCTGCTACGAGCTATCAACCATGAGCCAATTGGTGGGACTAATATAATCCCCATATTTTTCTTTTGCAGCTTTTAATCTCTGTTTTTGCTCTTTTAGCACTTCAAACAAAATCTTTGGCGTGTTAGGAACTTTAGTCTCATAAATTTTTATTATTCTGTCTATTTTTAATAGGTTTTCTGGAATTCTTAATGTGAACTGCTTAATATAATCTTCTTCAGAATAATCTTTATTAAGCACCTCCATAAATAGTCTTTTAAGATCTTGGTATTTTGGTATATAACCTGTAGGTGTCTTTATTGCCTCAACATCTCTATGAGAGCGCAGTTCCATCCACTTAAGCCAAACTGCCTTATCAGATTTATCGTTCAGGAAATTTCCTTCCTTATCTTTAAGAAAGTAATTGACAGAGAAAATAGGGGGTGGGTCCTGTACCTTCTCACCAAAATCTAAATTGTTCTTTATGTATCTACCCAAGGGTATGGGCAGAAAATCTAAATTTGCCATAGGATTAAGTTTTCTAATTCCTTCTTTTCCTAAGGTAGCAGATGTAGTTTCTGATTCCAATGATGCACCTTTAGTTATTATACCATGTACCCAGTTGAAAGACTCCTCAACTGGTACTGAGGTATCTGAATCCCTACCTCCATATATTATTCCTCCTACAACAACACCGTCAGGATCATCAGCTTTTGAATCTAAATTTTTTAAAAGTTTCATATCCAGCGTAAATCGAGCATTCCTGTGTGAAGGTGTTATCTCATTGCCTTCGTTGTCTTTCTTTCCAACCATCCATTTTCCTGAGTGGTTAAAACCACTGGTGGGAACTTCCCCATCTTTCCCAATCCAGTAAACATCTCCATTATCAGTAATAAGTACATTTGAGAATATAATCTCACCTTCTCTGTTAAGCACTTCCCATATTATCGGGTCATCCTTAGAATTTATATCCCTTATTATTCCGAATATTCCTTTTTCTGGGTTAATTGCTCGTATTTTCCTCATCTTTTCTCTCAGATAAGCTATGTCATCTCCAACTATAGTTTCTCCCTTTAACATTGAAGTTGAAGTTTTCCCGCATGCACTTGGAAATGCTCCTGTAAAATAAGTTATTCTATTATTTGGTCCATGCACCCCCATAATAAACATATGTTCTGTTAACCAACCTTCTCTTGAGGCTTTATTTATTGCCAGACGCATTGCTAACTTTTTAAGTCCAATGGTATTGCCACCATATTGGGTATTTACACTATACACAATATCTTCTTCCGTATCAACGTATATTCTGCGCTTATCAATATTTAAGCTTACTCCTTTTTGAAGCTCTCCCTCACTATGCAGGAATCTAAAGAAATGCTCAGATGTGCCTAATTTTTTAAATTTGTCATATCCGCATCTGTACAGTAAACTCTCGCTGTGAGCTACATAACTGGAATCTGTGAGTTGGACACAAGGTATAGAGAATTCAGAATTGACCGGTCCTAAGCAGAAAAAGCAAACATACAGTTTATGACCCTGCATAATATTCTTTAAAAGAGTATGGATTTCATCTAATCCTTTTCTCCTATCTATTACATTTAGATTTGGGTCTAAATCAGCACTTTTAGAAAAGAGAAACTTGGTATGTTTCTTATCCCTTGCCTGATCGTAATAACCATCAAAATGAACAGTGTGGCCATCTATAGCAAGCTTTTTCTCCTCCCCACTTTTTACTGCATCTTCTCTAATACGTTGGATATCCTCTAATGAATCGCTACAGACAAAAACTTCATCAGGATTGCAAAGTTTCACATACTTTTCAATAAATTGGTGAAGTTTTTGATTATTTATCTGGATAAGTTTCTTGTAGTTTTTCTTGTCCAGTTTAGCTTTGAGTATATCTGTAGTTTTCCTGTACATTATGGTTTTCTCCTCTTTGTCATTGTGAGCGATAGCGAAGCAATCTAAATTTAATTTTATTTAGTATTATAGGGGTTAAATTGAATTTGTCAAATCTTTAGTTTGTGTTATTATTAATGATAAAAGAGGAAGGGGGTTGATATGTTATTATTAGGAAAACTTATAGATGAAGACCTCATAACCTGCAGCTTATCTTCAAAAGATAAGGGGGGAGTTATCGAGGAGATGGTAGAACTTTTCGTTAAGAAAGGAATCGTCAGGGACAAGGATGATTTCTGCACCACCGTTAAGAAGAGAGAAGAGGTAGAATCCACGGCAATTGGGGAAGGTATTGCTATACCCCACGGGAGAGCCAAAACAGTAAACTCGTTGAAAGTCGCTTTTGGGAAGTCAAAACAGGGGGTAGACTTTGCATCACTTGATAAAAAACCTGTGTATCTTATATTTATGATTGCTGCTCCAATTGATGTCCGGAAAGAATATCTACAATCAGTAGCGAAAATAGCAAGACTTTTGAAATCAAAAGTTATGAAAGAAGCCTTGTTCAAAGCAGAAACTCCAAAGGATGTTATGAGACTTATTGCTGATTTTGACAATATGGTAATTGAAGAAATAAAGGTAAAAACTAAAGAAGGGAGGGTAGTGTATAGGAAGTAGGAAGGGAGAAAAAAATATGTATTTACTTATCATAACCTTACACAAAGAGGAGCATTTGAATGATGTTCTTTCCTGTTTGATCGAACTTGGCGTAGAAGATGCCGTGATTATGGATTCGGAGTCGATGGAAAAGGCTCTGGCTTATAAGGTGCCTATATTTGCTGGACTAAGATTTGACCTTGGAGGAAAACCTTTTTCGAAAACGATTCTTGCAACTTGTGAAGATAAAGAGACTGGAAAAGAGCTTATTAGGTTGCTTAAAGAAGTGGATATTGATCTTGAGTCTCCAGGAGTTGCAAGAATTCTCACTGTGAAACTCGAATCTGTGCTTGGGAAACCAAAACCCATAGAGGAGTTTTAGTTTTGATTAAAACTTACCCTGCTCTAAGATGAGGTAAAAAACTGAGATTTGAGAATGGCCTCCAATATTTATCTTCTTGTTGCTTTGATACTCCTTCTGGGATTTATACTTGGAAGAGGTTTAGGGAAAGTTGGTGTAACAGAATTACTGGGATGTCTCTTGGCAGGTGTCATTATAAGATCAGTTTTAAATTTTAGTGCTCCTGAACAATTTAGTTCTATTATCACTGGGATAACGCTTGCTTTTGTTGCTTACAGTGTGGGATTGAGTTTTTCCTTCCCTCTTCTTAAAAAAATGGGGAAGAAGATAATAATTACATTAATGGCAACTACAACAGCCCTATTTCAATTATTATCTCCACTTGGCACCCAATACGCTATTAAGAAAGCAGGGGAGGCGAAAGCGTAACTTTTAATTTTGTTAGGAGATATGAATGATGAACGTTCTTCTATGCGTAGGAACAGCTGCTATTTTAGGGTTTATTGGAGGAAAATTAATCCGGAATCTGAAAATTCCAGCAGTTACAGGATGGGTAATAATGGGAGTTATTTTAGGTGGTTCAGTGGCAGGTATTTTTACCGAAAATGTATTGGAGAAGGTCAATATTGTTTCTGATTTAGCTTTAGGTTTCATTGCTTTTGGCATAGGAGAGGAATTAACAGTTCCTCGGTTAAAGAGATTAGGAAAATCTATTTTATTTATAGTTATCTTTGAGGCCTTTGGTGCTTTTATTCTTGTAAACCTGGCTGTCTTTGCTATTACCCACAGGCTTTACGAAGCCTTAGTTCTTGGAGCCATCTCTTCTGCTACTGCCCCAGCAGCTACAGTTATGGTTTTACAAGAGGTAAGAGCTAAGGGTGATTTAACTACTACTATCCTTTCTGTAGTAGCTATTGACGATGGTATAGCATTAATCCTGTATGCATTTGCCTCTTCCTTTGCAAAGATTTTTATATCTCCTGGTGCTCATCTTACAATATCGGCTACTTTTTTGCAGCCAAGTAAGGAAATCTTTGGTGCCTTAGTTTTAGGTGCAATAACTGGTATTTTAATTAGCATGTTTCGTCGTTGGATAAGTTCTCGAACAGATTTTTTTATTGTAATAGTGGCAGCTATTTTACTTAATCTGGGCTTGTCAGTATGGTTAGGTTTCTCCGAGCTCTTAGCCTGTATGAGTCTTGGGATGATTGTAGCTAACCTTGATCCCGGGAATTTGCGACGCATCTCTCGGGTTTGGGAGACAGCCACTCCTGTAATTTATATAGCCTTTTTCTGTTTGGCTGGTGCACATTTGAATATTCGACTTCTACCTCAAATTGGTCTTTTAGGCCTGGCATATACTGGAGCAAGAATGTTGGGAAAGGTTTCTGGAGCTTCTTTAGGAGCAAGGATTTCTAAAGCTCCAAAAGTAGTTCAAAAATACATTGGTTTTTCTCTCTTCCCTCAGGTAGGAGTGGCTTTGGCTTTAGCTGTAGTAGTGGGAAGAGACTTTGCAGGATATGGGATGGCAGGTAAAAGTTTGGCTGTTACAGTTATCAACATCTTACTTTTCACCACTATAATTACAGAGATACTTGGTCCTTACTTGACTAAATGGTCATTGGTTAAATCTGGAGAATCAAGAGAGAGATAATCTCCCTATCAGTTCTTGCAAACTACCAATTGTTTCTTTTTCTTTAAGGATACTATTTGTTCTATCCAGATAAAAGGCTTTAATTCCTATTTTCTTTGGGACAAGGTAATCCAGTTCATAATTATCACCTATATGGATAAGATGAGAAGGTTTCACATTTAACTCCTGGCATACTTTTTCATAAAAATAAGGCTCTTTTTTGGTCAAGTTAAAATTGGAAACAGCAGAGAAGATATGATTAAAGTACTTAACGATATTTTCTTTTTTCAATTTTACATCAATAAACTCTCTACTCATTCCTGAGCAAACAATTAAGGTATATTTTTTACTGAGATTATTCAAAGTAGGCACCACATCAGGGTAAAGGCTAACTGTGTTAGCGTATCTTTGCAAAAGTTCCTCTTGTTTTACTCCAAGAGAAAAGTAATCCAGCCAAAAATCAAGTGTATACCATCTTGCATCATTTTCGCTTATCTTATCATA
>JAGHCO010000008.1 GCA_021160405.1 Candidatus Aerophobota bacterium | reverse complement strand
CATTCAGGAAATGGTAAGATATAAAAAGGAGTTTATTCCCAGGAGGGAAAGGCAAAAAAGGTATGAGAATAAATATCGTATATACAAAGAACTATATCCAGCTTTAAAACGGATAAATTCTAAGTTAAGCAGCAGAGTATAACATATTTCTGATTATCTTTGAGAGATAGCTAAAAGTAGGAATAAAAAGACAAATGTTGGTTAATCAGGGAATTAAAAAAGAGTTAACTTTATACGGAAAGAAAATTGCGGAGAAGGGATTAGTGGTAGCAGGGGGAGGAAACATTAGTGCTCGAGAAGGAGATATAATCTACCTTTCTCCTAGTGGATTTGCATTAGATGAGATTAATGAAGATCAGTGGGTAAAGATGGAATTAGCGACAGGAAAAGTTATAAATTCTAATAAGTTAAAACCTACCTGTGAGATTAAGATGCACCTTATGTGTTATAGAGTTCGAGGAGATATCCGAGCTGTAATTCATACTCATCCTCCTTATGTTATTGGAGTTATAAGCACAGGAACAAAAATTAAACCCATGTTTCCTGATTATGTTACTTGTTTGGGCAAGGAAGTTCCATTGCTTCCCTATATAATCCCATCAGGAGAAAAATTAGCCGAGGTTGTAGGGAAGGTAATAAGTAAATATAATGTGATTTCCCTGAAAAATCATGGAGCTTTAACTGTGGGTGGTAATCTTAAGGAAGCATTTTATCGAAGTATAGTCCTTGAGGAAGCAGCTAAAATTTTATTTATTAGCAAAACAGTGGGAACTCCTGCTATCCTTACTCCTTATGAAGTAAAGGAAATTGATGATTTAACAGCGGAAGCTTATCGTCGTAGATTGTTAAAAGACGTGTAAAGGATCTGGAATTAAAGAAGAAGATTGTTTTTAAAGAGGTGATTAGGTGAAAATGAAAGCAGCTGTATTTTATGGGATAAAAGATGTAAGGATGGAGGAGATAGAGATTCCCAAAATCGGTTCCTCTGAAGTTCTGGTAAGGATGAAAGCTGCTCTTACCTGTGGAACTGATAGAAAAATGTATCTTAGAGGACATCCTCTTTTTAAGCCTCCTTTTGTCTTTGGACATGAATTTGCTGGAGATATAGTTAAAGTAGGAGATAGAGTAAAGAATTTTAAAGAGGGGATGAGAGTAGTAGCGCAAATTCTGCTCCCTGTAATCGATGTTTTTACTGTAAGGTAGGGCAATCCAGTATGTGCGAGAATTTAACCTTAAGACTTAGTGGAGCATTTGCCGAATATGTGGAGATTCCTGCACCTATTGTGGAGCAAAATCTTCTGGAGATTCCCTCTCACGTATCTTATAAAGAAGCCGCCCTGTTGGAGCCTTTAGCCTGTGTAGTGCATGGGATAGAGAAATCTGGGCATAAAATTAGGAGATGCGGTGGTAATTAATGGAGCAGGACCTATTGGCTTGATGTATATTCAATTAGCTAAGTTAAAAGGTGCCAGAGTAATCGTTACAGATATAAAAGAAGAAAGATCAGAAATAGCTGAAAGATTAGGAGCTGACGAGCTGATAGATGTTTCTCGAGTAACCGATCAGGTAGAAGCAGTGAGGAGTTTAACAGAGAGAAAAAGAGGAGTAGATGTAGCTATAGAGGCAGTAGGACTGCTAGAGGTTTGGGAGAAAATCATTAAAATGGTCAGAAAAGGTGGAATAGTTAATCTCTTTGGAGGTTGTGCTTCTGGAACAAAAATAACTATTGATACCAAATTATTACATTATTCAGAGATTACTATAAAAGGGGTATTTCATCACACCCCTCAATATGTAAAAAGGGCCTTAAATTTGATTTCTCAGGGAAGTATAAATGCGAACTCTCTTATAACGGATGAATTTCCCTTAAGTGATTTTTCCCGTGTTTTAGATATGATGGTAAACCATCGAGGGATGAAAATTGCTGTGATACCCTAAAGAAGTAAAATGATCAAGAGAGAGAAATTAGTTTCTTGAGATAATGTTAAAAAGAGATAGTTAACTATGAAGGCACTGATGAAATTGATAGATGGAAACATAGCTCTAAAGGATGTTCCAGAACCCACTCCAGGACCGGGAGAGGTGAAAGTTCGGGTTAAGGCTACCGGAATTTGTGGTAGTGATCTTTATGGATATTCTGTAGTTAAGTCTCCCGTAGTCATAGGTCATGAGACAGCTGGAGAGGTGGTGGAAGTAGGCAGAAGAGTTAGAAAAGTTCGGGTAGGTGACAGGGTGACTACTGAGACTACTGCTTACATTTGTGGGAAATGTAGATTTTGTCACAGTGGAGATTATAACTTGTGCCTTTATCGTCGAGGTCTTGGTCCAAAAATTAATGGAGCTTTTGCTGAGTATTTTGTTATCCGAGAGGAAAGCATCCATCATCTGCCATCTCATATTGATTTTTTTAGTGGAGCTCTTACTGAGCCTTTAGCCTGCGCTACTCATGCTGTTATAGAGTAGGGCGAGGTCCTAGCAGATGATGTGGTTTTAGTACTGGGACTAGGAACCACTTGGTTTGCTAGTTAGTCAGGTAGCTAAGGTAAAAGGAGCTAAGGTTATTATTTGTGGAATTTCAGGAGATGAGAAACGATTGGCTTTGGCTAAAGATCTGGGAATAGATTTTGTAATTAATTTACAAGAAGTAGATATATCCAGATTTATGAGAGAAATAACCCAAGGCTATGGAGTGGATGCAGTTTTTGAGTGTTCAGGTGCTCCTGCAGCAGTTCATTTAGGGTTGGAATTAATTAGAAAAAGGGGCAGGTACATTCAGGCAGGGAATTCTTCATCAAACAGTTAAGTTGGACTTTGATGATGTACTTTTTGGTCGAGAAATATACTTGATTGGCTCTCATACCCAGAAACCGTCTTCTTGGATTAAGGCATTAAAGCTGATGAAGGAGAAAAAAGTTAATCTTAGAGCATTAATAACCCATCAGTTTCCCTTAACAGAATGGGAAGAGGGGTTTAAAATAGCCAGGGAGAAAAATGCTATTAAGGTCGTACTTTATCTTGATTAATTTGATAGAAGAATTTATGCGTTGAGAGAACCTTTAAGTGGAAGGTAAATCAATACAGTTTTAACTTCCTCAAAAAAATGAGGCCTTTAATGCAAAAACTCAGCAAGCAATAAAAATTTAATAATAAGGGGTAATGGAATGAAAGCAGTAGTTATTTATGGAAAAGAGGATTTTCGGTATGAGGAAGTTCCCATGCCAAAGGCAGGGGAGGAGGAAGTTGTGGTAAAGGTGAAAAAATGT
>JAGHCO010000053.1 GCA_021160405.1 Candidatus Aerophobota bacterium | reverse complement strand
CTCTTCAACCATAATTTGCTTAACCCTACCCGACCTGCCAAATTCCAGCTGTTCATTTTTCAGCGATGAAAGATAACCTGTTGCCGAAATTATTTTTGTAATATTCCCTCTTTTAACAGTCACTACAGAGCCTTCTAAATTAGGTTTTTCTTGTTTTGAAAAGGGAAGAATTTTAATAAGAGCAACTCCTACCAAAACTAATACTACAACTATAGCTGTCCACAAAACCCATTTTTTTCTCAAATTATCCCTCCAGAATTTTTAAAGCTCTTTTCCTATACTTTTTAACAATCTTGATTTAGCAATTTCATGGTCTAACAAAGCATTTAATAGATCTATCTGTGCTTGTTTAAAGGCAATCTCTTTTTCCCTGAGTTCATCTTTGGTAATGGATCCACTATAAAACATTTCTTGAGCTATGATTAAGTCTATCTGATATTTTTCTTTAGAAAGCTTGAGAAACTCAATTTGCTTTCCCTTTTCCTGAAGGTCAAGGAAATAGTTCTGAATCTCGGTGATGATGTTTCTTTTAAGTTTTTCCAGGTTAAGTTCACTCTCTCTTAGATTCTCTTTTGCTTCCCGAATCTCTGCCCTGCCCTCTCCTCCATCTAAAAGAGGAATCTCAAAAGTTAAAGATGCTTTGTACTCCTCTCTTTCCTTCAGCGGAAACTCGCCCCCATAGCTATAATTATAACCTCCAGAGAAATTAAGGGAAGGGGATGATTTGCTCTTTGTTAAAGCCAGATCAAGCTTACAGGTTTGTATTGTTAACTTCTGTTGTTTTATCTCCACTCGATTTCTTAGGGCTTCCTCAATGGCTTGATTAAGTCTTATCTTTAGTGGTTCATAATTGTATTCGCTCTCTTCTATTAGTTCAACCTTAGTATAAGAGCCAATACCCAGGAGGTTCTTAAATTCCGTTAAATATCTTTTCAGCCTGTTTTGATTTTGAAAAAGTTTTTTCTCAGCACTAACTACATCTAATTGAGCATTCAACAGATCCAATTCATTGGCTAATCCTTTTTTTAATTTATCCTTTACTAAAGTAAGGTTTTCCTTTGCTTGGTCCAAGTGAAGTTTTTCCAGTTCAATTTCCCTCTTTTGTTTTAAAATATTGTAAAAGCTTGTTCTAACTTCAAACTTTAAATGGTTTTTTTGTTCCTCAAGAGAAAGCTCATTTCTCCTTAAATTTAAGAGAGATTTCTTTAAGGAAAGATAGGATGGATTAACTCTGGGATGAGGTAGTATCTTTTGAGTAAGGGTAAGAGAGAATAAAGTTGCCTTTAATCCTCCATCCCCTTTCCCTTCCTCTATATTAAAACTGTAGGTGGTCCCACTTTTGGTGAGCAAATTAGCACTCAAATTAGCCTCTGGTCGATAATTAAAATTATTAATTTTCCCTATCCAATTAGCTGGAGCCGCTTGTAAATTTGCCTTTAGCTTGAAAGAAGCCTCATTTTTAGCAACCTCAGATTCCATCCTTTGAAACTGAGTCTCGGCAATTTTAACATCAAGGTTACCTTTAATTGCTTGCTCTATGCTTTCGTTTAAGGTTAGCTTAACTATATTTTCCTGGCACCAGGCTAAAGCTGATAGGAAGAAAATTATGATAACAACACCCATAAAAGCTTTCATTAATCCCACCTTTTACTTTCGCCATTTCTAAGAGGATTTTTCCTTATTCTTTTTAAGCTCACCTCCTAAGGCTTTAATAAATTGATTCTTTGTTAGGTTATAATTAAACAGCGCCTCCAAGGCATCAATTTTTGCTTGAGTTAAGTCAATCTGGGAATTTAATAGATCTGTGGTAGTGATAATTCCTGCCTTGTATTGAGTCTGGGCAATTTTGTAGCTTTCTTCCTTCTCTTTTTCCTTATTTTTAGATATCTCTACATTCTTTTCCTTTTCTTTTAAATTAAGGAAGGACGTGGTAATTTCAATTGGAATCTTTTGCTTTAGATCCTCTAAACTTGCCTGTTTTATCTTAAGGTTTATCTCTGCCTTCCTTCGCTCAATCTCTGATGTATACTCATTTTGTTTAAGGCTTAAATTAATCTTAGCAATCTCAACCTCATCCTGAGCCTGTCTAATTTCGTACCTACTCTGCAAGGCTTTCCTGATACTTTCCTCAAGGCTTATCTGGATAGGTTCAAAGGAAAAACTATCGGTAAGCTCAACAGGAGTATCTGTAGGGAAACCCAGGGTATAGTTAAAATTCATTTTAGCAGTGATAAGGCTATCCTTAGCTTGATTTAAATTAAGTTGAGAGAGGGAAAGACCTATTTCAGCCTGCATAACATCCAGTTCATTAGCATCGCCTAAGGAAAATTTATTCCTCACCATCTGCAGGTTTTCATTAGCCTGTTTAACAGAGATCTGTTCAATCTCCACTTTCCTCATTGCTTTTAGAACTTCAAAATACTTATTGGGAATTTCCACGAGAGTTAACTGTTTCTTTTTCTCCTCAAAACTATCTTTAGCTTTATTTAAACTAAGTTCAGCGTTTTTTAAAGAGATGATGGAAGTTTTAAGGAGGTTATTTGCCTTAGCTTCTTCATACTCTGTTTCTGCAAGGTTTAAATTATAACCTGCTTGTTTTAGGTCAAGATTATTCTTTAAACCTATCTCAATACTCTTAGCTAAACTTAACTGTCTTGCTTTAACCTTCTGAACTTTGGCTTCTTGAGCAAAACAGTTAAACGAGAATAAACTAACTAACCCTATCACCACACCGAAAATTATCACTTTCCTCATTTTTCTCTCCTTGTTTATATTTTTCTTTTAGACTAATTAGACTAATAAATATAAAAAAAGTTCCCTTCGCTTCTGGTATTATATAAAATTACCTTGTAAACAAGAAAACTCTTCTCGCTTTATAAAGGAGTGGCACTTATCGTGTTGACCTGCAGTAAAAATTAATCTGCAGTAATTATGTTTCTGTGAAGTATGCTTTTTAACTTTCTCTTAGGTACATGGAGCACACCTGAGGTATCCTTCCAATACTTAATGGAGTTTCTGAAAGGCTCTTCCACTGGGTTTTCATTGGGGTAGCCTAAAGCAATGACCAGATCAACTATATATTTTTTAGGGATATTCAAATTCTGTCTCAACACTTCTCTATCCACAGATCCAAAACAACAAGAACCGATGCCTTGCTCCAGAGCCGTCAAAATTATGTTTTCTGCGGCAAAACCAACATCATACTCAAATCCTTGAGTTTTTATTTCTTTATTGATCAATACAATAATATAGGCTTTTGGTCTCTCAAGTTTTGAGGGTTTTCCATCTGCAATATATCCAGCCCAGCTTAAAGTAGCGAAAACTTGATCCAGAAGGTCTTCCCGGTCTACAACAAGATATTCGCAGGGCTGTAAATTTGCCGCAGATGGAGCAAGTCTTGCCGCATTTATACACTTTTGTAATATCTCATAAGGAACCTTTTCCTGTTTAAATCGCCTGATTGTTCTTCTCTTTACTATGGTTTCGTATATTCCCATTTTTCTTGTTCCTCCTCGATATTCTTTTACTGAAGCACAGAAATTTATAACTCTAACTCACCCCCGAACCTCGTCTATTTGGTCATTTGATCTATCTCGTTCATTTCGCTAATAGGCTCATTGAGTCATTAGCGTATAGCGATTAGCAAATGCTTGCTTTATTCTATCCGCTATTCACTTTTTTTCTTTTACCAATCTGCCTTTCACCCTTAGCCTCTTTTACACATTTACTCCTTTGACGTTGATATTATAGCATATAGTATAAATTTGTTAACTGATTTAGCCACGAATTTAAATTTTGTGTTTACTGTTGAAGATGTTGACGATAAATAACTATATGTTATACTGCTGGTGTAATAACTATGGAAAGTAGCAAATTTTAGAAAGAACCAAGCTATTAACTGAACTTAGTAACAGGTAAGATTCCCTAAAAATGGGGGATTGCTCATTTGTCATTGCGAACGTAAGCGAAGCAATCTCAAGACAGGCTCGAAACACGCTCCGGAAAGTCAAAAGAAACTAAATTGTTACCGAAAAGTAGGGAAAGGCAAGTCAATTTCACTAAAACACTTGATAATAAAGGGTTCAAGATAAAATTACTAAATAACTTTTGACATTACTAGAAAAAATTTAGGGAGATTAATTATGGAAGATAAAGCCATATATACCACAAAAGAGGCCGCTGACTACCTTGGGGTAAGTTCATCTACTATCTATCGTATGGAAAAACGCGGTTTACTTTCTCCTACAAAAACCTCAGGAGGGAGGAGGCGATTCAGCCAAAAGAATCTTGAAGAATGTTTGAAAAGAAGTCAAATCTTTGGGACCCCTATAATAAGAGAAATACCAACTCACTACGAAATTACAAATAGGATTGAACCTTATTTTCAGGAAGAAGGAATATGGATCTACAATGCTGATTTTTTAAGAATAGATTGTATTAAAGAAAGGACAATTGATTTGATTGTTACTTCTCCTCCATATAATGT
>JAGHCO010000089.1 GCA_021160405.1 Candidatus Aerophobota bacterium | reverse complement strand
GTAGAGGAAGGAGGGGGATTTTTATTAGGTTTGGCTGAGGGAGCTTTAGTTTGCAGTATAATTTTAATCTTAATAAGTGTGTCTCCTATAGCAAATAGATTTAACAGAAGGACAAGAGAGTCTACTCTTGCGCCATATCTTATGAAAGTAGGTCCCTCTGTTTATGATAGTTTAATTTCGGTTACCCCAGGAAAGGCAAAGAAATTTATGGAGAGATTTAAAAATATAGATACCCTTAAGGAGTTACTGCCAGGGAAAAGAAAAATTTAGAATGGGTTTGAAAAATAAGTTTTTTGATAGAGTTGCTCAAGAGAAGTGGGAAGAAGAGAATCTCTCTTTTTATGCTTGCAAGAGTAAAAATAGTAAGGGCAGAGAAAAAAAGGAAATTCCCTGTCCTTTAAGGACAGAGTTTCAACGCGATAGAGATAGAATTATTCACTCTAAATCTTTTCGTCGCTTGGAACATAAAACTCAAGTGTTTATTGCTCCTTTTGGTGATCATTATCGCACACGACTTACCCATACCTTAGAAGTTAGCCAGGTGGCTCGAACAATTTCCCGAGCTCTTAAATTAAATGAGGATCTAACTGAAGCTATAGCTCTTGGTCATGACCTGGGGCATACCCCTTTTGGACATACAGGAGAGGAAGCTTTAAATGAGATTTATCCGCAAGGATTTTATCACAACCAGCAAAGTTTACGGGTAGTGGAGAAACTGGAGGGGGAAGGAGGATTAAATTTAACCTGGGAGGTAAGGGATGGTATTCTTAATCACTCTCAGGAGGGAGAAGCCATTTTAGATCCTGAAAGTGCTTATGTTCCTCATACCCTTGAAGCAGAAGTAGTTAAACTTGCCGATCCTTTAGCGTATGTGAATCATGATATAGATGATGCCCTAAGAGCTGGATTAATTAAGAAAGCAGATCTTCCCCGCCAACCTTTAAAAATTTTAGGAGAAACTCATAGACAAAGAATATCAACGTTAGTAGAGGATATTGTAAACAGTAGCTGGGAGAAACCCCATCTTGAGATGAGTAAGGATATTCTTAACTCGTTTAACAATTTAAGAAACTTTATGTATGAGAAGGTTTATGAGTGCAATATTTTGTTAAAAGAGGTTAAAAAAGCTCGTCGTCTTATTCGTGACCTTTATCAGTTTTATTTAAAAAACCCTCGGTTTCTTCCCGATAATTTCAGAGAAAATATAGAAAAGGAGGGAGTTGATCGAGTAGTGGTAGATTATATTGCTGGAATGACAGATCGATATGCCCTAAGGGAATACGAAAAATATTTTTTGCCACAAGGTTGGGGATAATAATGGCAGGATTTATTCCTAACGAAATAATTGATCGAATAGTTGAGGAAAGTGATATAGTAGAGATAATTGGAAGTTATATCCCTTTGAAAAAAAGTGGAAAGAATTATCAGGCTCTTTGCCCTTTTCACCATGAGAGAACCCCTTCCTTTATAGTATCGCCAGAAAAACAGCTTTTTCATTGTTTTGGTTGTGGAGTGGGAGGGAATGTGTTTACCTTTTTGATGAAATGGGAGAAGGTTTCCTTTCCAGAAGCAGTTAAAATTGTAGGAGAAAAAATTGGCATTTCCATTCCATCATTGGACAAATCCGGGGGATACAAAGAGGGTCTTTACCGTATCAATACCTTGGTAGCTGATTTTTTTCATCAAAAGCTGAAAGAAAATAGGTTTGCTTTAAACTATCTCCTTAGAAGGGGATTTAAAAAATCCATTATTGATACCTTTTATCTGGGTTACGCTCCTTCTTCTCGAGATTTTTTAAGTTTCTGTAATGACAAAGAAATCCCCCAGGATAAGTTAAAAGAGTTGGGGTTAATTTTACCTTCTCAGAAGAGACAGGGATACTATGCTTATTTCCGCTCCAGGATTATCTTTCCCGTATTTACCTCTGCGGGGAAGATATGTGGTTTTGGAGCAAGAGTACTGGATAAGTCTCTACCCAAGTATCTTAATTCTCCTCAATCTCCTCTATTTGACAAAGGAGAAAATCTCTATGGATTAAATTTAGCTAAGCAATTCATAAGGGAAGAGAAAGAAGTTATTTTAGTTGAAGGATATACCGATGTTATATCTCTTTACCAGGAGGGAATAAGAAATGTAGTTGCCTCGCTGGGGACATCTCTTACTTCCTCTCAAGCAAATCTTTTGAAAAGATATGCTAATAAAGTTTATGTTGCCTATGATGAGGACAGTGCAGGAGAGTCTGCTACTTTGAGAGGAATAGATATTCTCCTGGATGCTGATCTTCAGATAAAGATTATTTCTTTTCCAGGAGGATTAGATCCTGCTGATTTTATTCAAAGAAAAGGTAAGGAGTCTTTTATTAAGGTTAAGAAAGAATCCATTTCTTATTTTGATTATAGATTAGATCTGGAAATTAGTAAAAAGCCTTCACTGGAACTGGAAGATAAACTGGAAATAGTCACTTCTCTGTTTTTAACTTTAAGCAAGGTGAAAAATCAGATAATTAAGAACAAGCTCATTAAAAAATTAGCCTCTAAGTTAAATATTGATGAATCATCTTTAGTGGTAGAATTTCAGAAATTTATGAGAAGGAAAAACTTTCCTACGTCTTCTGTTAGCTCCTCCCCTAAAATATCTGAGGATAAAGATAAAGAAAAGTATCTTTTGCAGGTTATGCTCTGCGGAGAGGAGGCAGTTGAGGTAGTTAAAAATGAATTTTCCTTAGATGAATTTACTAACCCTGTCTATCGAAAAATTGCTCAGGAAATAATCAAGCTGGCAGAAAAAGACCAGCTATCTCACTTAAGATTAATAAATCGGATAGAAGATGAGAGTCTCTCCTCTGTTGTTTCCTCTTTTACCTTATCTGATTTTCCCTTAAAGGGAATTGATAAGAGAAAGGTAGCCAGAGACATAATTAATAACTTAAGGAGAGTATCAAATCAAAGAAAAATAAATAGTTATTTGGAAGAAATCAAAGAAAGTGATAAGAGGGGTGACGAGGAAAAAGTAAGAGAGTTATCTGGTAAATTATCTCAGTTAAAAAGAAAAATTTTATTATAAAGTAAACCCCGTTAGATAGAGAAGTTTATCCAACGGGGTGAAGCTTGGGGCATGAGATGAAAAAAGAAATTGAAAAACTATTAGCCAAAGGCGAAAAAGAGGGTAAGCTCACCTATAAGGAAATAGAAAGGGCTCTAAATGAAGAGAAAGGGATAGAAGAAGAGGATATAGAGGATGTATTTAACTTAATTGAGCAAGAGGGGATTGAATTAATTCCTGAAGAAGGAGAAGAAACGGTTAAATCTTCCACCTTTTCTACAGAAGTCAGTGATGGGATAGGAAGATACCTCCAGGAGATAGGAAAAACTCCCCTTTTATCAGCGGAGCAGGAGAAAAATTATGGGAAAAAAATAAAGGAAAGTAAAAAAATTCTTCGATTAAAAAGTATAGAGATTGTGGAGCTTGCTCGAAAAAACACTTATTTTTTCTCTTTAACTAAAAAAAGGGGTATACAAGAGGAAGATTTTCGAGGTCTAAGGAAAAAGTTTAAAAAGGTAAAGAGGCTATCCAACTTTGTAATGGAATTAAATGAAGAGGAGGGGAGTCTGATAAGACCTCCTGAGGATAGAGAAAGATTTTTTAATTTAAGAGAAGAGATAAGACAGGCAAGGCGCTGTTATGAAATTTACAGAGATAAGATGATTAGAGCTAATTTAAGATTAGTGGTGAGTTTTGCTAAAAAATATATTGGGCGAGGAGTCCCTTTTTTAGATTTAATTCAAGAAGGAAATATTGGTCTTTCTCGAGCTGTAGATAAATTTGATTACCGCCGAGGGAATCGTTTTAGTACCTATGCCAGTTGGTGGATAAGACAGTCCTTATCACGAGCTATCTCTGATCAGTCACGTACTATCCGTGTGCCTGTTCATATAACTGAGCTTATTAAGAAGGTAAATCGTATCTCCCAGGAGTTAGAACAAGAATTAGGTAGAGTTCCCACTGCTAAGGATATCTCAGAGAGATGTGGTATTCCTTTAGAGAAAATAGAAAGAGCACAGAGGGTAATCACTAGATCTACATCTATGGATGCGCCAATTGGGGAAGATGAGGATAGCTATTTAATAGAGTTTATAGAAAACGAAAACTCTGTTTGTCCCTTTGAAGAAGTTAATTTGAAATATCTGAAAAAAGAAATAGAAAATTTAATTGAACAGATAAAGGATGAGCGAGAAAAAGAGATTTTAAAACTTCGTTTTGGAACAGAAGATGGATGGGATTGCACTTTACAAGAGATAGGAGAGCGATATGGGGTAACTCGGGAAAGAATAAGACAAATTGAAGCAAAAGTATTAGGTCAGCTTCGAGAAATTGCTAAGAAAAGAATGCTTGAGGAGTACCTGTAAGTAATCTTGTTGACAGGGAAGAATTATTTGGTAGAATCCTAACAGTAGGGGCCCATAGCTCAGTCGGTAGAGCAGCGGACTCATAATCCGCGCGTCCCAGGTTCGAGTCCTGGTGGGCCCACCATAGAGTCGTTTTCCTTGCTAAGCGAGGCATCTTTTTCCTCCAATTCCCACCAAATTAGCAAATGATTGGAAAAATTGTTACTTTCCCATAAGTTCTTTTACTTTCATAATGTTAATGATGTGGGCTCTTTCTCGCTCCTCAAGCTTCATAGTTATATACTTTACTACCTGTTCAATTTGAGGGATAAAGATATACTCAAGAGCATTAACTCTTCTTCTGGTCCAGTCAATTTCCTTGGCTAATCTTTTTACCTCTTCTTCCTTTTGAGCTAACTTTAGGAGGGAAGGAAGAACCTTAGCAAACGATTTTATTCCCTTGTCAAGTTCCCAGTTGCTTTCATAAAAACCATAGCATAAAGGCTCTCCTTCGCTTACTATTTTAAATTGGGGAGTTTTAAGGGGGGTATAGCTGACAATCTCCAAGGATGTTTTAACCTGTGTCCACATTAAACACCCTTCTATCTGTTTTTCTGAGTTTATCATTTTTGCATATTGAAAATCAAGGTAGGATTTTCTTAATTTTTCTCTTACTTCATCTCTTAAATTCCTTACCTGCTTAATTAAGGGGAGAAATCTTTGAATTAGCTCGTTTCTTTTATCCTCTAATAAATCATGAGCTCTTTTAGCCGCTTGCAGTCTTTTTTTCTGCTGCAAAAGCTCCATCCTGGTAGGATTAAACTGAACTGTTCTTGGCACCAATTACTCCTTTTTTCTTTTTCCATACTTTTCTATCCATTCATCTCTTACTCTTTTTAACTCAGGCTTAGGTATAATCTTTAAAAGTTCCCATCCTATATTGAGGGTTTCCTTAACTGATCTATCCTCATTTTCTCCCTGTTGAACAAAGTTTTTTTCAAATTCATCGGCAAATTTAAGATATTTTTTGTCCATATCACTTAAAGTTGCCTCTCCCATTACCAGAGCAAGTTCTCTTATCTCCATTCCCCGAGCATAGGTAGCGTAGAGTTGGTTGGAGAGCTCCCGGTGATCTTCTCTGGTTTTTCCTTCTCCCACAGCTTCATCCATTAATCTGGATAGAGATGGAAGAACATTTATAGGAGGATAAATTCCCTTTTGATGTAGACTTCTCTGAAGTATTATCTGTCCTTCAGTAATGTATCCAGTAAGATCAGGAATAGGATGAGTTTTATCATCGTCGGGCATAGTAAGAATGGGGATGAGGGTAATAGAGCCCTTTTTCCCTTTAATTCTACCGGCTCTTTCGTAAAGAGTAGCAAGGTCTGTATAAAGATAACCAGGGTATCCTCTTCTTCCTGGAACCTCCCTTCTTGCTGCTGAAAGCTCTCTTAAAGCTTCAGCGTAGTTGGTCATATCAATTAAGATAACTAAAATATGCATATCTTTCTCAAATGCTAAGTATTCAGCACAGGTTAGAGCCATTCTGGGGGTAGCTATTCTCTCAATTACTGGGTCATCAGCTAAATTAAGGAAAAGAGTAGCTTTTTCTATGGCTCCGCTTTCCTCAAAACTGGAGATAAAGAAATTTCCCTCCTCAAAGGTTATTCCCATGGCAGCAAAAACTACAGCAAATTCTTCCTCTTTACCTAAAACCTTAGCTTGTTTAGCAATTTGAGCAGCCAGTTGAACATGGGGAAGTCCGGATCCTGAGAAAATAGGTAGTTTTTGCCCCCGAGATAGGGTATTTAATCCATCGATAGCTGATATTCCTGTCTCAATAAATTCTCTTGGGTAGGCTCTGGCATCTGGATTTATGGGCTGTCCTCCTATATCTAACCTTTTTTCTGGAATTATTTCTTCTCCTCCATCTCGAGGTTTACCCCAACCATCAAATACTCTTCCTACAATATCTTCAGATACTCCCAACTGGATGCCTCTACCTAAAAACTTTGTTCTGGCTCCCTCTACCCCTAAATCAGTGGCTCTTTCAAACAGTTGCACTAAGGCTGCGTCAGAGCTTATCTCTAAGACTCTTCCTCTTCTTCTTTCTCCATCAGATAACTCTATCTCTACCAGTTCTTCAAAACCTACATCCACTACATTTTCTACCAACATTAAAGGCCCGGTGAGCTCTTTTATTGTAGTATACTCTCTACCCATAGTTTACTCCTTACTTCCCAGTTTGCTTATCTCTTCCTTTAATCTCTGGCGCAGATTTCCTATTTTTCCCTCAGCATCCTCACTTGGAATGTACTTAGCTTTAGCAATATCTTCCCTTATTGGAAGAGAAATTAGCTCATCCAGGGAAACACCACGATCTAAGGCGTTTATACATAGATCATAGTAGTCTAAAATTAGTTTAAGCATTAGGTACTGTTTCTTTATTGGGCTGTAGGTATCTATCTCATGAAAAGCAAATTGTTGCAGGAAATCCTCTCTTATAGAACGAGCTGTTTCCATAGCTATTCTATCCTGAGCAGATAGGACATCCAGTCCTACCAATCTTACTGTTTCTTGTAGCTCATCCTCTTTTTGCAAAAGAGCCATAGCTTTTTTTCTAAGCTCCATCCAATCCGAGGCTACTTCTTTAGTGAAATAAGGTGCCAGTTCATCAATGTAAAGAGAGTAGCTGCGAAGCCAGTGAATAGCTGGAAAATGGCGTTGATAGGCAAGCTCTGCCACTAAAGCCCAAAATACCCTCACCACCCGTAAAGTTGCCTGTGTTACTGGCTCAGAAAGATCTCCTCCCGGTGGGGATACAGCTCCAATAGCACTTAAACTGGCCTCTCTTCCATCTTGTCCTAAGCAGATAACTTTTCCTGCTCTTTCATAAAATTCAGCTAATCTGGAGGGAAGATAAGCAGGATATCCTTCCTCTCCAGGCATCTCCTCCAATCTTCCCGACATTTCCCTTAAAGCCTCAGCCCACCTTGAAGTAGAATCGGCCATTAAGGCTACATCATAGCCCATATCTCTATAATACTCAGCTAAGGTAATCCCGGTATAGATGGAAGCTTCTCGAGCTGCTACAGGCATATTGGAGGTATTGGCAATTAAAATGGTTCTTTGCATTAAGGGCCTGCCAGTTCGAGGGTCCTTTAGCTGGGGAAATTTTCTTAACACGTCAGCCATCTCATTCCCTCTCTCACCACATCCTACAAAAACTATAACCTGAGCATCTGCCCATTTTGAAAGCTGGTGCTGGACTACAGTTTTTCCGGATCCAAAGGGGCCGGGGATGCAAGCTGTTCCTCCTTTAGCTATAGGGAAAAAGGTATCGATAACTCTTTGTCCAGTAATTAAAGGTTCCGTAGCATCAAGTTGTTCTTTGTAAGGTCTCATCTTCCTTACTGGCCATCTCTGCAGCATAGAGATAGACTTTTCTCCTTTTTTAGTTTCAATTACTGCAATGGTATTCTCCACTTTTGCTTTGCCTGAGCTAATCTCTTTAACTTTTCCCTCTATTCCAATTGGAACCAGAATGCGGTGTTCTATAATTTCTGTTTCTTGAACTACCCCCAGGATATCTCCTGGAACTACATTATCCCCTATTTTTACCCTTGGTTGGAAATCCCACTCCTTTTCCCTATCAATAGCCTTCATTTCTATTCCCCGTGTAATAAAGTCACCCTTCTTTGCTCTAATTAAGTCTAAGGGGCGCTGTATCCCATCGTAAATGTTTCCCAACAATCCTGGAGCAAGTTCTACAGAAAACGGATGATAGAGGGATTCTACTTCCTCTCCCGGTTTTAATCCACTGGTTTCCTCATAAACCTGGATAGAGGAAAAATCTCCCCTTATCTCTAAGATTTCACCAATTAACCTTTCCTTGCCTACTCTTACTACATCAAACATTCTGGCATCAGGAATCCCTTTGGCAACCACCAGAGGGCCAGATATCTTAATTATCCCCCCCTTTTGCATTAGCTACTCCTTAATTAAATAAATTAACCACGAGCTCAAGCAGTCATTTTCTGAGTAAGGACTATGGGTGATTTTTCTTTTCTTACTACTTCCCCATTAATTATACACTCCTTAACATCTTTGCGGGAAGGCAGATCATACATTACATCCAGCATAATATCCTCTACTATAGAGCGAAGTCCCCTCGCCCCCATCTCTCTTCCAAAGGTTAAATTACTAATTTCCTCCAAAGCATCTTCAGTGAAGGTAAGTCTAATCCCCTCAAGTTCAAAGAGTCTCTGGTACTGTTTTACCACAGCATTTTTTGGCTCAAAGAGCACTTCTTTCAACTGATTCTTGGTAAGCTTATCTAAAATAGCAACCACCGGCAGTCTTCCCACGAATTCTGGGATGAAGCCATACTCAATTAAGTCCTCAGGTAAAAGCTGAGTTAAAATTTTTGCGGGGTCCTCCTTTATTTTAGAGGAAAATCCTACAACCTTTTTCCCTACCCGATCTCTTATTATTTCCTCTAAACCTGGAAAAGCTCCTCCACAGATAAACAGAATGTGAGAGGTATCCAATTGAATAAACTGCTGATGGGGATGCTTTCTTCCTCCCTGAGGAGGAATATTAGCTATGGTCCCTTCTAATATCTTAAGCAGAGCTTGCTGAACCCCTTCCCCGGATACATCCCGGGTAATAGAAGGATTAGCCCCACTTTTCTTGGCTATCTTATCAATTTCATCTATATAAACAATACCTTTGGAAGCAAGGGGAATATTAAAGTCTGTTTTTTGTAATAATCTAAGTAGAATAGTCTCTACGTCTTCTCCTACATACCCAGCTTCTGTAACATTGGTGCTTGAGGCAATTACCAAAGGGAGATGCAAAATTTTAGCTAAGGTTCTAGCCAGCAAAGTTTTCCCCGATCCTGTAGGTCCGATAAGCAAGATATTGCTTTTCTCAAGTTCTACTTCTTCTTTTGCTTTACTGGATAAGATTCGCTTGTAGTGGTTATAAACAGCTACAGAGAGAACTTTTTTAGCTCGAGACTGTCCTATCACCCATTCATCTAATTTTTCTTTAATTTGCTTAGGTTTTGGGAGATTCTCCACTTGAATTGAATGGGAAAGATTCTCATCTTCTCTTTCCAGGATTTGCCTGCAGTAGTTTACGCATCTGTCGCAAATGTAAACATTTGGTCCAGCAATTAATCTATTTACCTCCATCTGAGTTCGGCCGCAAAAGGAGCAATGAGGTAGATTTTCGCTTTTATCTTTCATAAAAATTATTTTCTCCTTTCAATTACCTCATCGATAATTCCATATTCTTTAGCTTCAAAGGCAG
Source organism: Candidatus Aerophobota bacterium (assembly GCA_021160405.1). Classification (GTDB taxonomy): domain Bacteria; phylum Aerophobota; class Aerophobia; order Aerophobales; family JAGHCO01; genus JAGHCO01. Next base: position 1,113 of record JAGHCO010000089.1, on the reverse strand, counting down.
TCATATAGAAATCTCTATCGGTATCCCTTTCAATTTTCTCTTTAGACTGTCCGGTGTGTTTTACAAAAATTTCATTTAACCTTTCCTTTATCTTCAGGATTTGTTTGGCTTGAATTCCTATATCTGTAGCTTGTCCTCTTGCACCTCCCATAGGTTGATGAATTAAAATGTTAGCATTGGGTAAAGAAAATCTTTTCCCCTTAGCTCCAGCAGCTAAAAGAAGAGCCGCAGCACTGGCTGCCTGTCCCATACATATAGTAGAAACATCTGGTTTAACATACTGCATAGTATCATAAATAGCCAGACCTGAAGTCACCAGTCCGCCTGGAGAATTAATGTACAGATGAATATCTTTATTTGAGTCCTGGACCTCTAAGAAGAGCATCTGAGCAATAACAGTGTTAGCTACAGCATCGTCAATGGGAGAACCAATGAAGATTATTCTGTCTTTAAGCAAACGAGAATAAATATCATAAGCCCTCTCTCCTCGAGCACTCCTTTCTATAACCATAGGTATTAAAGCCATTTTTATTCCTCTCTTATTTTTTAATTAGTGGCAGGAAACTTTCCGACACATCAGCCTGTTGATACAAAAGATCTACTACTTTTACCTCTTTTATCTGGTTGATTATTTTCCCCAACTCTCCTTTGGATCTTAAGTTTTCTTTAAGGCGTTTTAGCTTTTCTTCCCCTATTTCTCCTTTTATAAGAGCTTTTAAAACCTGATCTATTTCCTCCTCTTTTACCTCGATTTTTTCATCCTCAGCTATTTTATGGAGAACAAAGAAAGTTTTAAGGTCATGTTTTGCTTTTAATTTAATATTTTCTTTAAAGGATTCCTCGCTTAAGTTTTGTTCCTTTAAATAATTGGATAAAGTATAGCCCTTGTTTTTTAAATTTTCCTTTAATTTATTAATTTTAATTTCCACTTCTTTTTCTACTAAGGAAGGAGGAACTTCTACTTGGGATTCTTCCACTACTTTTTGCACTATTTTACTCTTTATTCTTTCCTCTTCCTGTTGGTGTTTAAGCTTTTCTATATTTTTTCTTATAGAATCTTTTAAATCCTCTAAATTTTTAAAATTTAAATCTTTAGCAAATTCATCATCTAAT
>JAGHCO010000015.1 GCA_021160405.1 Candidatus Aerophobota bacterium | reverse complement strand
TTATGATTTTATGAGGGCTATAGACGAGGAGGAAAATCCTTCACCCAGTTTTAGAGATGGAGTTGAATGTCAGAGAGTGATGGATGCGGTAGAAAAATCTATTCGGGAAGGATGTTGGGTGAGGATACAATAGTAAATATGGGCAGGGCCCTGAAGGGAGGTGATGAGATATAAACAGGCCTGTAAATTTAAAATTTAGTTAGAGTTAAAAGATAGAAAGGAGGTTAGAATGCTTACAAAAAATTCTAAGAAAGTGTTAAAATATGTGGGACTTTGTTGTATAGTAATACTCTTATTTGGGCAATTTGTATATGGCGCAGAAAAACCACAGTTCAAAGGTACTACTATTACCGTGATGGCAATAGCTGAGGCATATGCTCGTGGTTTTAAAATGTTTGAAGATGAAATAGCTCAAAAATATGGGATTAAGATGAAATTTGATATGACTCCTCCTCAGGATGCCTATAGTAAAGCTATGCTCCAATTTGCTACAGGACGAAGCTCTTGGGATATAGTTCTTTTTATGCCCGCCAATCTTGCTGACTACAGCAAACACCTGGAGCCTTTGGAACCCCTTATTAAAAAACTAGGCCTTAATTTCTATCTTGATGATATAATGCCAGTTTATCGGGATATTTATTGTTCCTGGGAAGGTACTCTATATGCTATCCCTTGGGATGGTGATCAGCACAATCTATACTATAACAAAGAGGCCTTCGCAGAATATGGGCTTACTCCTCCAACAACTTGGGATGAGTATGATAAGATAGCTGAGTTACTAAATGGAAAAGATTGGGATCACGATGGTAAAAGAGAATACGGGGTTGTAGAAGCTTGGCAAAGGGGCGGTTATGCCTTTTGGTGGTGGATGGACAGATTTGCTTCTTACGGAGGTATTTATTTTGACGAAGAAATGAATCCCCTTTTAAACAGTGCTGGAGGTATAAAAGCTCTGGAACATATGGTCAATATTACTCCTTTTGTTCCTCCAGGAACTCTTACTTTTGGCTATCCGGAATGTGAGAACGCTTTTATAAAAAGTGATGCTCCTATGGTAGTTCAATGGGCATCTACAGGAAAATCAGCAATGGATCCTACTGCTTCCCTTATTGTGGGTAAAGTTGGAGTTGCACTGATTCCAGGAGTTATAATAAGAGGGAAACTTTTTAGAAGAACAACTCTTCCTACGGGATGGAGTGCCGGAATACCGAAGTATGCTCAACATAAAGAGGCAGCTGCTCTTGTTTTAGAATACCTGAGTCAGCCTGATAGAGCACTAAAAATATGTGTTGATCCTAAGACTTTTGTTGATCCTTGGAGAGTATCGAGTTTCAATTTAACAAAGTGGTTAAGTTTATGGCCAGGATATGAATCTTATACTGAGGATTATCTTAAGGTGATGAAAAAAACAATCGAACTTGGATTACCGGATTTACAAATTCCAGGCTCTGATGCATATGTAAAGGCAGCTGATGCGGAGATTTCAGCTGCTCTAATAGGAAAAAAGTCTCCTAAAAAAGCTTTGGATGATGCTGTAAAAGCTTGGAATAAGATTACAGATCGATATGGAAGAGAACAGCAGAAAGAGTATTGGAAAGCTCAGTATACTGCTATGCAAGAAAAAGAAATAGTGTATATTCCCTATGAAAAATAAAAAATAGAATAAGGGGGCATTTTTTACTGTAAATGCCCCCTGTCTAATAAAAAACCAAGAAAGAAAAAAGAAGAAAGAAAAAATGACGAGAAAATGGAGAGCACGTATATTTGTTATCCCTGTGTTAGTTTTAATCTTAGGGATTACCATTTTTCCTTTAATTTATTCACTGGGGATAAGTCTAACCTATTATTATTTGCCTGCTGGAATTTCTCCAGTATTTGTTGGGGTAGAAAATTATATAACCGCCTTTCAAGATCCTGAGTTCTGGAATTCTCTTAAAATTACCTTTAAAATAGCCATTCCTGCGCTTTTTTTGGAGTTTTTTATTGGTTTTGCTTTAGCTCTCCTGTTAAATGGAATAAAAAAAGGTAGAACTGTTATCGCTAGTTTTTTAACCACTCCTGTAATGATAGCACCTGCCGCTGCAGCAATGGCATTTAGACTTCTTTATCACCCAGAATATGGTCCTATAAATGCCTTTTTGAGTGTTTTATCTAATAAACCAGTTAAAATTGATTGGCTTGGTTCACCTAACATTTCTTTTTTCTCTATCCTTCTTGTAGATGTTTGGCAGATGACTCCTTTTATTATGTTGATACTTTTAGCTGGCTTGAGCAGTATTCCTGAAGAGCTTTATGAAAGTGCGAGGATAGATGGGAGTTCATCTTTTCAGATATTTAAATATATTACTTTACCTCTTTTAAAATTACCTATTATTGTTGCAATTCTTATAAGGGTGATTGATTTGTTAAAATTTTTTGATTTAGTTTATGTTTTAACAATGGGAGGACCGGCAAGAACAACGGAGACGATTACCTTCTTTACTTACTTTGCTGGCTTGAGATTTTTTAGAGTGGGATATGGAGCGGCTTTGTCCTTTATTTTACTATTTATAGTAGTAGGTTTGACATCTTTATTCCTCAAAGTTACAAAGTTAAAGGAGATTGCATAAATGTTACAAAGAAGAAAAACTAAGAATTTTCTCACCCTTATTCTACGGTACCTAATACTTATCTTTTTTGTATTAATTGCGCTTTTCCCAATAATATGGTTAATAGAAACTTCTTTAAAACTCTCAAAACAGTATTATGCCTCTCCTCCTGTGTGGATACCTAACCCTTTAACTTTTTACCACTATAAACTCCTTTTTACCACATTTGGAGCAATACCTTATTTTAAGAATAGTTTAATAATAGCTTTTGCTAATATGGTTTTAGTCTTAATAGTTAGTATTCCTGCTGCTTATGCCATTTCAAGATATAAGGTAGGAGGGGAAACTTTTTCCTTTTGGATTTTGACTCAGAGGATGCTTCCTCCTATAGCAGCTGTTATACCCCTATTTTTGCTTTACAACAAGATTGGTTTAATTGATCAGCATTTATCTTTAATTCTTTCTTATACAATATTCAATATCCCGTTTGTGGTTTGGATGCTTATAAGTTTTTTTAATGAGTTTCCAATTGAAATACAGGAACAGGCAATGGTTGATGGTTGTACAGAGTTACAGTCATTGATTATGGTAGTTTTACCCATTATTGCTCCAGGTCTTGTAGTAGCAGCACTTTTTTGTTTTGTATTTTCATGGAATGAGTTAATGATGGCTATTACTTTTACAAGTACGAATGCTGCTACAGTTACAGTGCTTTTTGCTAGTATTCTTCAATCCCCCACAGGAGTTTGGTATGGTGAGGCATCTGGAGCAGCTGTAATGGCAATTATTCCCGCTTTTGTTTTAACCTTCTTTTTTCAGAGATACATAGTTAGAGGATTAGCATTGGGAGGAGTTAAGGGATAGGGAGGAGATAAATGGGAAAAAAGCATTTAGATTATTTATTTTATGATCCTAAGTGGGAACCACCGGAAGTGATATATGGAGAAGATCTTTTGCAGGAGTTTACCAAGGATATAGAAAATTACGCAGTTTCTACTATGCAGATACCTTGGAATATAGTGAAAGGTAAGATCTCCAACCTTCCTCAAAAAGTAATTTTTGTTGAAAGTATGGAACTCCCGGTAATAGAAAAATTAGAGAAAAAGGTTCCTCCTGTACAGTTAGTTATGGGAATAGGAGGGGGATCTGCTCATGATTTTGCTAAATACATAGCTTTAAAAAAACAGTGCCGTATTTATCAAGTCCCTACAATAATTGGTGGCGATGCTAGTGTAACGAATGCTATAGGAATAAGAGATGGGGGAAAAGTGAAATATATAGCTCATGTGTTTATAGACAAGGTGTTAATAGATTATAAGCTTTTATCTCAAGCACCTCAAAAATTAATAACCTGTGGAGCAGCAGATATTCTTTCCTCACATACTGCCCTGTATGATTGGAAAATAGCCAGTGATAGGGGAAAAGAAAAGTTTAATGAGAAAATCTATATGCAGGCAAGAGAGGAATTTCTTTCTGAATTAAAAGATAATAAAATTGAGATAAAAAAAGCCACTAAGAAAGGAATAAAAACTATTATAGAGCTTTACTTAAAATATGCAAAAATAGCTAACCTTATAGGTACAGATAGAGCTCAAGAAGGCTCGGAGCATTTTTTTGCATACAACGCCGAGTATGTTACTAAAAAGCATTTTATTCATGGTGAAATACTTACTATCGGGATACTTGTGAGTTCTTATCTGCAAAATAATAATTTTGAGGAGATTTTTAAATTGATAAATGATATGGGAATGCAATATCAGATAAGTTCAGTAGGTTTGAACGAAGAAGAATTTACAGAAATTATGAAAACTATGAATAAATTTGTTATAGAGGGGGGATACTATTATTCTATATTTAATGAGGTTAGGATTAAACCATCACACATTCGGGAGTTATTGAAATTGTTGATGTAAAAAGCCTCAAATAGGAGAGAATTATGAAAAGATTAACTGTTTTAGCGGTTGGTGCTCATCCTGATGATATAGAGATAGGATGTGCTGGAACTTTGGCAAGATATGTTCAGGAGGGACATAAAGTATATATATCTATTGTCTGTCGAGGTAATGCCGGAACAAAGCATTTATCAGCTGGTGAAATTGTCAAAATAAGAGCTGATGAGGCTAAGAAAGCTGCTCAAATAATTGGTGCAGAATTAATTATGTTAGGGTTTGGTGATGGCGAGGTATTTCATAATAAAGAATACCTCACTGTATTTATAGATCTGGTAAGGAAGACAAGGCCAGATGTTATAATTACTCATCCTCCTGAAGAAGAAAATTTCCATAATGATCATTTTATTACCAGACAGTTGATCATTGATGCGAGTATTTGGGCAACTCATAAAAATCTTGATATGAAAACTAAGTATCCTCCTACTGAAGTTATACCTTCTTTATTTTTCTTTGACCAGTATGTTAGTGGATTTGCTAAAAGGCCAACTCATTATGTAGATATAACCTCTACTATGGACATAAAAAAAAGAGCTCTTTTGGAACATAAAAGCCAGATGGAATTTCTTAAGGAACTGTTTAAAATGGATTTTTCTGAGTACGTAGAGTTAATAGCAAGATTAAGGGGTTTACAGTGTGGTGTTCAATATGCAGAAGCTTTCTGTCAATTATCTGAATATCCCAGAATCAGACCTTATCGAATATTACCTTAAATTTTTTTAATCCTGCTTAACAATCTTATCGGGGATACTTAAAAAGCCTTAACTAAGGATTAAATTGCAATTCTGTACACCCTTTTATTTCCTTTATAGCATCTTCAATGGATATTTTTTATATGGACGGTCAGCGTCATAGCATCAAAGGCATCTACTACCCCATGTTTGCCACTTAAAGCATAATTTTTAGGGTAATTTTGTAATGGGAACTTGTATTTTGTGACAAGAGGATCTCTACAATGCTTTATAGAAGAGAGTTTCAAGATATACGTTAATGTTCTGGTATAATGTTGTGAGTAAGGTAGATCTTTCTTTTTCGTAAAGAGATTGTATCTTCATAAAAACATTCTTTAATTCTCCCTCATCTATATATCTCCACTCATTTGTTTGAGGAAGAACCTCTTTTAAATAATGATCAGAAAATAACCTCTGGTTTC
>JAGHCO010000078.1 GCA_021160405.1 Candidatus Aerophobota bacterium | reverse complement strand
TTTTTCACCACTTCCAGGGTAACCTGCCATATCTGTTCAGGATCATGCTCAACCCATCCTGCCTGAGGAAAATACTGGGTAAACTCCCTGTGGGATTTGGCCAGGATTTCTCCTTTTTTATTAAAGATTACCGCTCTTATGCCTGTAGTTCCTGCATCGATAGCCAAAATATATTTTTGAGAGATATTCATTGTAACCTCTTTTAGATACATCTGATTCTGTGAGAATTATAAAATATAATCTAAAAAAGTCTATTTCTGAAATTGGGACACTTTTTGATGACTATGTAGGCTCCTGGGTATTCTTGCGGGAAACCCTCTTTTTGGCGAGAAGATGAGCTTGCCCTTCACTAAAAAATAGCACAGCCAAAAAGCGGGAGGCCGAGCTGCAGAGAAGTTAGAGGTGATACCAAGAGTTTGGCGAGGCCGATTTCCCGCAAGAATACCCAGAGAGCCTTATAGAGAAAACTGTGGAGAAACTGTCCCAATTCCAGGTCTACTTTAATTGACTTAGCAGAAAAATTGTATATATTACAAAAGGTTATTCCGCGCCTGTAGCTCAGAAGGACAGAGCAGCGGCCTCCTAAGCCGATTCCAAGTAAACCCTAAAATCCTCATCACAGCCTAAAATCCTTTTCAGTTCTAAAATTCCAAGATTATATTGTTTTATATTGTTTTGTACGGATTTTAGTGATGATTTGGATGCAGTACAGACATTGTCTGATGAATGTTTAGGCGGGTTGGTAAGAGGGATGTTACCTTCAATTACTACCTTATTTCCAGTAACAACTACTTTATCTACGAGAAGATCCACAATTTTCCTTTTTTCATCAAAGCTCAAGGTCTCTATTTTTGAGGTAATGTCATTGTAAAGAAGACCAATTTGGGCTTCGATTTCCTCAAGAGTATTTGTCATTTTCATTTGTTTTTGTATTTCTTCTCCTTCTTTTTTGAGTCTTTCTTTTTCAGATCTTATTTTCTCTACGTGCTTTTTATAATCTTGAAGGGTCATTTTCTCATCATATGTGTATAGCTCGGCAGCACGTTGTTCGGCTTTTTCAAGTTTTTTTAGCCTTCTTTCTATCTCCTCGAGGCGTTGTTTTCGCAGATCACAGGCATTAGCCTCTGTTTTTTGTAGCTTTTTAAGTCCTGCAATAAGTGTATCAGGATGAGAAAGTGCTTTGGAGAGAGACTCCCAAACTGTGCAGTCGAGAATTGAGGCATCTATTGGTTTTGCTGGACAGGTTTTGGGCAAAGGTGAGTTTCGATGCCGGTTGCTACAGTAATAAAATAGTCTCTTTCCCGATGGGGTTCCATACAGAGGTAAACCACAAAGTCCGCAGACTAATTTTCCTCTTAAAAGGTAGGGATGACGGGTGTTCCGTGGAGATGTTCGAGTATTTTCCTTAATTTTCTTTTGTGCCTCTTCCCATATCTCATGGTCAACAATTGCAGGGACCTTTATAGGGATCCACTCCTCTTTTGGTCTTATTTCTCTTGAGGTATTTTTCAATCTTCGGTAATGGCCTGTTTTCCCAGCATCCTTAGGTGGAATGGAGTGGTGCTTGTTATAGTAGGCAACACCTGCGTAAGTCCTATTAGTGAGTATACTGTGAATGGTACTTGTTCTCCAGACAGTGTTTCCAGATTTTGTTGGAACTTTCTTCTCTGTTAGATAACGGGCAATAGCTTCCATGCTAAGTCCTTCAAAGATATAAAGATGGAAAATTTTCCTCACCCAGTAAGCTTCCTCTTCGAGGATTTCGTAGTATCCTGGCTTTTCTCTTGTTCGTCCAACATAGCGGTATCCATAAGGTGCTTTTCCTCCAACAATGTGCCCCTCTTTTGCTTTTTTTATTTTTCCCCTTAAAGTTCTTGCTCTTATTTTCCTTCTCTCCCACCAGCTTACAAGTCCAAGGATATCAAGCCCGAGTTGTTCATCTTCTGATTTAGGAGGTGATAATGAGAGAAATTCAACGACAGCGCCTTTTTCATTTATCTGCTTTTCTAAAAATTTTTGCGCCACAAAGTCACGGGCAAGGCGGTCAGGCTCGGTTACGAGTACGACTTCGATGTGTTTCTTCTCTATCTCATCTAAGAGAAGATCAAGAGCAGGTCTTTCAAGAAGTTCCCCGCTGTAGCCATCATCTACATAGTTTTCGACAAGCTCCCATCCCCTTTCCTCAATGGTTTTGGTAAGTCTTTCTAATTGAATTTGGACGGTTTGTCGCTTTTCTTGTTCAGAAGTTGAAACACGTGCATATATGGCTGCCCTTTTTCTATCTTCTTTCATGAAAGTGTCCCTCTTAAAATTACCGTATATGTTTGAGCGAGCTTTTTATCGCTATCTTTGGAATAAGATTGCTTTACCTCTACCTGAAAAAATCCCTCTATAGGTTTGAGCACAACCCTAGATAAGATAAGAAAGACTTTGCTACCCACCTTCTCCGCTCTAAAAGTTGCCGCTACGATTTTATATGATTGCAGATGGTCTTCAGCTAATTTGCACAGTTTCTCGCTAGCTTCTCCCTCATTCGAATGGACCTCGTTGCAAAAAGTATCTCCGCAAGAGTTTCTCATATCAGCTTCGTACTTAACTGTCCCCTCATTACCAAACACAAACTTTCTTAGCTCCCATGGAGCGTAAATCCCCAATCTCTGAAGGTAGTTTAGATGGAAAAGGTCAAAGATCACATACTCTGGAAAATATTCCTCATCATCAGATGGCGGATTCAGCCACAAAATTTTATTAGGGTGAGGAATAACTCCTATTCTTATAAAATAATCAAATGAGTTCTCTGTTACATTTGTAATTTGTAAAACTTGAGATCTTGTGAGCCTTCTCGTGGTCATTTTTTGATGCTCCGAGAAAAATATATCATTACTGCCTCCGGTTCTCTTTTATAGGGTGACTATTTACGATCATAAAAAATGAAAACTGAAGAGTCAAGAGAGTAAATATGCTCATAAAAAGCGGATTGAATTAAATTAGAATTTAATTTCCTCTATAGAGGAATGAGGGTTATTCTGAAATAGTTTTGTCGGACTTGCATTGCTTTGTTTGGTTTTCATTGGAAAGAGAGAAGAAAGCATCATTTTTCATTTTATTCCTGCTTTTCATTTCCTTTTAGTTTTTTTAACAGAGAATTCATCTCTTTCCCCTTTTCTTCATCCTTGTAGAAAAGCCTGCCCTCTTCATCTTCTTCTATTATTTTTTTCATTCCCTCTTCTAAGAGGTTAATAGCTTCATCTACCTTACCAGTATGATGGTAAATCTCAGCAAGAGCTAAATAGGAATTCCAGTGTTCAGGGTCAATTTCAAGTGATTTTTGAAGGTAGGTTATACTCTTCTCAGTTAGCCCCTGCTTGAGAGCAACAACTGCCAGATTGTATGCTGCCTTTGACGAAGGGTTAAAATTTAGGTCTTTTTCCCACCACTTTTCTGCTTCCTTTAATTTCCCTTTCTGGTAAAATGCACATCCTATGTCAAAAAAATAACATTGTTTGCTCATTTCTCCTGCTTTCAGGCATTTATCAATTCCTTTTTGCTCGTCCCCCTCTATGATTTCTATTAAACCTAACCTAAGCAAAGCCCCTACATTACTGGAATCGTGATAATATGAATTTTTATAAAACCTTTTTGCCTCTTTAAAGTTTTCTTTATCAAAATATACATCTGCTATCGAGCCCAAGATCTCTGATAAAGCCTTATCTTTTTCCTTAACAAATAAGACTTCCTTCTCAGGATTTTCCCAGTCCCACTCCTCACATATCTCTTTTGTTACTGAAAAACATTGCATCAACGACCTATCGAATTCTAATCTTATTAGCGGTTTTTTAAAAATTTTCCTCCCTTTGTACTCATCCACAATATCCCCTTCTGTATCTGTGTTCTCTTCGCTTTGTTCTTCCAATTTCTCCACTTCCTTCCACTCATAACATCTTCGTTTTCTTCTAACTGTGTATTGGTAAACAGAAAGCATGGGTCTTTTCTCATCTTCATCATGCCACCAGTCTGAGATCTCTTTAATTACATCATGTGGGACATCGTTGTATCCTGAATTTTTTAAAAACTCTTCAATATTTTTTTCAACCTTTTTATAAACGCCAATGACTTCAGCTTCGCAACCAGGACAGAGTTTATCCGGTAATTTTTCCAGAATACAAACAACATCCTCAAAATCTACAACAGAGCTTCTGAACTCTTCTTCTGTTAACTTTTCGGTTCGAGGAATGTCAACATCGTTGATTTCCCCTATGGATCTTACTACCATTTGTTTTTCGATATTCCAAAGGTCGTATTCCTCCTTTTCTACCTCTGTTGGCCAATTTTCGGGCGTTCTTTTCTCCCTCCATGCCACAAGAGTCCCACAGTATGGACACTCAAGAATTGAAAGAAGCTCACCTTTTATATCTTCTTCGTGCATTATCTTTTTGCCTTTAATTTTCCCCTTAAGATGCCTGTAGGCACCTTCAATTAAAGACTCCACTTGTTCAAAAAAGATCGTTGAATCCTCAAATACCTTTATATCTTTTGCAAAAAGGTCCTCCTCAATCTCATCCTTGTCAAAAAGGGGTCTTTTCTGCAAAGTCGCCCTTAAAAGATAAGTTGGCCTGTGAATAGCTATATTTCTCTGCTTTCTTAATCTACGGTACCAGTGATTTTTATTCTGGGGTTGTATCTCTCTTAATAAAAGAGCCTTCAGAGGATCATCTCCTTCAAGCTCCTGCATAACCTCTTCAATGCTTATTCTACTTAAATTCAAACCGTATATGCTATCTATCTCATAGGCAAGTGCATCTATACTGCTAAGAAGAGAAGAAAGAAGTTCCTCATAATAAAAAAATGTTAGCTCCATATGAGCAAGAGATGTCCCTGAGGAGGGTTTTAGTTTCTGCAACAGCTCAAGATAATAAAATGATTTCTGAAGCCTGAAATAGGTATTTAAATGAAGTTCAATTAACTTTTTAGCTTTTTCCTCTGGGCTGATATTTCTCTCTATCACCTCTCTTAAGGTGTTATAGGCATATTGGAATTTCTCTCTTCCCTTGAAGGAATCTCTTATTTCCTTAAAGACTTCAAAAGAATCACCTTTACTCATATCCTAACCTTTTTACAAGATAAATTGAGATTTTTCTTTTATTGTATCTGTAATGGCTCTCTTTCTTTTATTCACAAAACTCTCTAAATTATCCTCCAGCAGACTGGAAAGAGCATCTTCGGGAATAAGATGAGAGGTTAATATTTTTTTTAATTCTTTCTCTCCATGTTTTGTGAGTAATTCTTTAAAATATTCAGAAGGCAATTTATTTGATTTTTCTGTATTTGTAGAAATAAGAGTCTTGTTTGTGACAAGGTTACAGTTATAAATAGACTTTGGAAATATGTGGTCATCCTGAATTTTTTCTTTTTCAAATTGGGGTGGATTTCCCGTTTTGAAATCAAGAGCCCCTGCAAGAACAATAAGATTTATAACTGCTCTATAAATGGCAGAGGTTTGCTTCTCAACATTCAAATCAACTGTTCCAGCATCAAATTCTCTGACAAAATCTGGAATTTTGTCCTTTTCAGTGAACCATCTTTTCAAAGTGGTGACATCTGCTGCAGAAGTAGTATCCACTGCTTGGTCGTACCTGTTTGAGAAGACCGATATCCAGTACCAACTATCAATTTTCCTGTAATTTTCAGGAGATTCGAGTTTATTTGCTTTCAGAAAATAAATCATTACAGCAAGTGGAACAAGCATGGTGCTATAAGGCATCCACTTTCTTATATCCAAAACTCCGTAGCCATTTTTAATGTCAGTGACTCTTTCAATAGCACATTCTAACGACTGGCAGGCTTTTTCCCAGTCTTCCTCAAATTTCTCAGCATCAAGCCCAAGAATATTTCTACGTTTGGGTTCTTTTCCTCGGATTAGCACAATCACTTTGAGAATAAACTCGGGATTGATAAACTTTACAAATTTGTATTTTTTCTGAGTTGCAGATAAAATTTCCCTTAAGTTTATTCCGTGTTTGAACAGCCTTGCAGTCAAAAGTTCAAAAATAGAAAGGGGTTTACCAGTTCTATTTATTCTCTCGAAAGTTTCCACTATCTTTTCAAGATCTGTATCCTTTGGCAAAGAGACCATATGAATTTCGTAATCCATGAAGCTATTAACCAGTTCAATTATCTTTCCAAGCCGGGGGTCATCTTTGAACCTTTCCACCAATTTGGTAATGTCCCGAAAAAAAGGAAAGGGAATAATATCCTTTCTATTGTTAACCTCACGAAATCTTCTTTTATCCGCTACGTTTAAAGCAATTACCGCATCGTCCCAATTTTCACTTAGTGCCTTCTCTATATCAAGGTAGAATTTGTACGGGTTCTTCCTGTACTTAAGATTTATTCCGGGTTCATATAATGCATAAAACAATGCAGTAGTCCTTTGCTGGCCATCAAGCAATATCTTCACTATCGGGCTAATCTTAGCCCCCTCATTTACTCTTTTCACTCCTTCCACCAACCTTAAAGCAAAGGGAGAGTCGTCTCTAAAGTGTTCTAAGATAAGCATCGAACCTATGAAGTAGTTTCCTAGAACAGACACAAGCAGTTCCCTTACATCCTCGGGTTCCCATATGAAACTTCTTTGAAAATCTGGTAAAGCAATATCCCCATTTTTTACAAATTCAATAAGGTTTTTAACTTTCATCTTTTAGTCCTTCAAAGAGTTTTTATTTTATATTTATGACAAGCGATTCTACTTTTTTCTATCCGAAGTATCATGATAGATAATTATGGTTCTTCTGGAGGATTTTTTCTCCAATAGGATAAGGATATTTTTGATATCATTTTTTAATCCTGGGAATGTCTTTCTTAACTGTATCCCATACAGCATCTATATCTACGCCGAAGTAATCGTGTATTAATTATACCTCATTCTGCTATATCGTTCCAAGGAACCTTTGGATATTTTTCTCTAATCTTTCCGAATAATCTTTTTGTAGCCTCTCCTATTATTTCAATTTGCCTTATTACACCATCTTGAACAAGATTATTTTCCAGAAAGGTTTTATAATCTACATTTTTGTATACTCTTCAATCCTAGGATATAGCATTCCAAAATGTACTTCAAATATACAAGATCATCCTTTTTCACTCGTAAATTACCTCCATTTCTCGCTTGATTTTATCAATCAAATAGGGGCTTATTGATTTCTCTGTTAGAAGGTCCACTTTTATGCCTAAAAGCTCCGAAAGCTCCCTTTCTATTCTGACAAGCTCAAGGAGGGTTTTCCTTTCCGAAAATTCAACAAGAATATCTATATCACCATCAGGCCTTCCTTCACCCCTTGCATAAGACCCAAAAATAGCTATTTTCCTTGCTCTATAACTTCTCAAAAATGAAGTAATCTTTCTTATTATAATCCATCTTTTTCATATTATTCCCTTAGAATTTTTTACAATCCCAATGCTTTGAAAATTGCATCTAAGGGGTCAGCGTAAAAGAGAAGCTCCAGTTTGTTTAATATTTCAGTGGGAACGCTTGAGAGTTCTTTCGTATTTCCAATGGGGATAAGCACTCTTTTTCCTCCCTGTTCTGCAGCCGCCTGTAAACAATCAGCAAGTCCGATTAGGGTCAATACACTGCCCTGTAAAGTAATATCGCCCACTACTACAGTTCTTGGTAATATTTTTCTATCCAGTATACTGGAGACAATGGACACACACACAGCAGTTGAAGATGGTGCTATCTCTTCTGTGTGTCTTAAAGGCAGGATTTGAACATTAATCTGGTTTCCCTCAATTGACTTCTCAACGGCAAGCCGGCTCCAGTTATTTCTTAAATAATCATATGCTGTCCTTACTGCCTGTTTTACCTCCTTGGTTTGCTTCCCTGTGATGGTATATCCAGTACCACCTTTTGTAACTGCCACCTCGATTCTGAATATTCCCGTTTTACCGGTGGTAGGATCAGAAGAGACTGTAAAAATAACTCCTGGCGGCAAAGCTTCTTCGGGAATCAGTCCTCCAGTAGCAATCTCAGGAACTGACACTTCTTTTTCCTCGCCCAATTGACGATCAACGAATGTAAACCTTGTATCCCAAAATTCAATTCCTCCCATCTTTTTCAACTGTTCTTTAACCCTTCTTCTTACCTCAAGTGCAAACACAATGTATTCTTCAAGCCCCTCTTTAGATACATTTAAATCAGGATGTAAAAGTTTAATAAATCCTGAAACTGTTTTGCGAACCGCTCTTTCATCTCTTTTATTTAATGAGTGCCCAAATTCAAAATATCTGTCGATTATAGTCCCCACTGGAATCTCCCTCAATTTATGTAGAATTTCGGAAAAATAATCTACTACAAATCCGTAATGTTTCCCGATAAATTCGGATCGTAATTTTGGGAGTTCCCACCCCGGAAGATAAGCGTGGATCCTGTCGAGCAAAGCCAAGTCCTGCATTTCTTTGGGAAAGGGAGTAAAAAGATGCGATGTTCTCACAGCTGTGCTTACATCAACATTTAAATTTCCCACAAAAACCAGAGAAGCATTTCCAGCAATTTCTTCTTTTCCTCTTGAAAAACTCCCGGATTCCATAAAGTCTTTTAGAATTTGAATGCTGGATGCATCTTTAAGTTTTTTGAGTCCAGCGACCTCGTCAAAGGCAACAATATCCCACATTCCAACCATACCTATCCTTCCTGTTGCCAGATTGACAAATAGCGATGCTACTGTTGCTTCTCCTCCAGAGACGAGAATTGAATAAGGTGATATTTCTCTGTAGACGTAACTTTTGCCTGTATTTCTCGGTCCAAGCTCCACAAGATTGTAATTTCTCTCTACAAAAGGAAGAAGTCTTAAAAGATATAAGAGTTTTTTTCTCCTGTCAAAATGTGAAGGTTCAAGACCCGTAGAGCGAATGAGTAAGTCTATCCATTCATCATTGGAAAATTCTTTTCTCAAATTTTGCACCTGTTTGACATCAATCTTAGCTAATTGTATAGGTCGTATCTGTCGAATAACAAATGGACGGATAGTCCCGTGATCTGTTAGAGAAGGATTGTATTCCAGATCAATTACAGCCCATAAACCTCCCGAGAGCATTCTGTCGTAGCGATGGATAAGATCTTCACCAATGTGAACCCTTTTCACCTGTAAGTTGACAAGCTCTGCCCAGTATTTATCTTCTGTTTCATAAAGTTTTGCACGTACCTTATCAATGACCCTGTAATAGCCCCTTGTCTTTACCTGTGCCTTAAAAAGCTCAGGAGCATCCGGGCTTACATAATTCTCAACAAGAATTCTCTTAACCTCCCTTAGACCCTCTTCTACAACTTCCATATCATCAGATGCACAGTATTTGCCTAAAAGATACTCAAGAACATAAGCGGGAACATTGAATTCGCCTTTTAAAGGCCCAAGGAGGTCCTTTCTCACAACCTTTCCGGGGAAAAGGGCAAGAATCTTTTGATCTAATGAATCAAGTTCAAGTGGTTTTATAGCATTCATAATATATCCTCTTTATAATCCTCTGGCAGAGCTACCTTGAGTTCTTTTTCATCCAGGATTTCTCTAGTGTGGACATCTATAATTTTTGCCCGAACTCTACCATTAATTTTCTGCAATCTAATTGGTTTGGTTCTTTTTCTCTCTCCTGGTTTTTGAATTTCAACATTTTCTGAACATCCTATTTTTCTTTCTTCGCAGAATAAAACAACTTTGACTGTTCTTGGTTCTGTATATTCATCTGATATCTCGCTTTCTATTGTGAAAATTGGAATGAATGTTGTTATCTTCTGTGGTATTAATCGAAGTTTTACAGGTCTTCTTATAACTTTTGGCTTAACAATCAGGGTTAAAAGAGTAGTCTCCTGAGGTAGATATCCCCCGTGAAGAAATGCACTGATCGGACCCTGTTTGCCAAATACCCTGAACCCCTTGGGAAAAACTATATCACCACTCCCTTTAAGACAAATAGCTGATAGAGGAATACGGATTGTGTCAGGTATTTTTTCTGGTCTTCCAATGGCATAACGTCGATCTACCACGGTTTTATCTTCTTTTCTCAACGTTAAAGTCTGAGGATTTTTATTCTTTGGAATCCAGATGAAACCATGATCTGATGTGATAACTATGGCATTATATTTTGCCTGCAGAAGTTTTTTTACAACATTGGCTATTCGCTTTAAGATATTTTCAAATGTATCTACCTTAAGTATCCAGAGACCCTCATTAATCTGGTCAATCTCTCGAGAGATTATTAAAAGTGGTTTTCCTGAAAGCTTTAATTCCTGGCTTTCCGCCTCTTCCAAGGTAAGGATTTTCAAGGATGGAAAGATATTAACCCACAGCTTATTTCTTCCTTCCGCAACACCCACATTAACCTCAGCTCTTTGAAAGATTGGTTTCTCTTTCTCTATTTTAATAAAAAGAGGCTCTTCTATGGGAACAATGAGACTCATTCCCACAGGAGTTATAGATGGTAGCGATGCAAGGGTGGGGATCTTCTCCACAATGTATCCTTCTCCCAACGCTTTTTTAAGTTCTTGAACCAAGTTTTGGGCTAAAACAAAACTTAAAGCATCTACAAGTATTATCGAAAAATCTTTTTTATCAAGATGCAATAAATGTCTTAATACTTCTTTTTGCGATTTCCATCCTTTTATTCTCCAAGCTTTCTTCTGCTCCAGTGTCTCACCAACTTTATGCCCAAGAATATCAATATATTCAACATAAGCCCCAAAAGCTCTTCTGACTATTTCGGTTTTTATCCACGGAGATAATTTATCAAGATAGGTTTCAAGGGAGAGAAAATTTGCATCAATTTTCCACCATTTATCTTTAAAACTATTAAAGAGTTCATCCAGAGACCAGTTTTTCCTGGTTTTAAGCTCGTTTACTGCTTTTTCACTTTCTTCCAAAACCTGTAACGCAAGAATTATTCCTCTCCATGGATACCTGAGTCGCTTATCCCCGAGAAGTTGAAAGCGTTTTTGTGCAATATTCATTACAAAGGCTTTTACCTTGCCCAATTGTTGATTTTCAAGCAGTCTCTTTATCTGTTCAAGCAGTATTTCATCTACACAAAGGATACCTGCAACATTTGCAATTTCCCAGCCTGTAAGCTTATTTTTTAAATCATAGTCTTTTTCTATTTTCCTTGTAAATTCCTGAATTTTTTCTGGATTGCTGTTTTTAATCCATTCTCTCAGCCAATCCGCCCATTTTCTCCGCTTATTCTCCTCGGGCAAGACATCCTGATAGGGCAAAGGGTTCACTTTGCCATATTCTACCAGTTCAGAGAGGAAAAGTGCCTGAGCAATTCTTAAAGGAGGGTTATCTTTTTCTTTTAGTTCTAAGCCCAACTCGTTTTTAGCGTAATCTTTTAAAACGTCTTTTAATCCTAACTTATCTAAATTTTCAAAAACTTCAGGATTTTCAAGCAAAGTGGTAACAATTTTACCAGCTCCGAAACCAGGTTTGACTCCTATACTAATTGCAAGAAGAGCTTCTTCTATTTTATCTCTCGAAATATCGGATATATCTTCAAAAAAATCATCCCACCATTTAACAAGGAGTCTTCCTCTTTCTCCTTTAAGGAGTCCTTTTATTTTAGAGTAAAATAACGGGTGGTTTTGGTATCTTTCGCAAAGCTCTGGGAGCGAAAGTATAAGTCTTTCTCCTGCAAGTTCATAGTCTCTTAACCAAGATGGTTTTGGAGGTTCTTCTGGAACATATATAAGCCATTTTCCCTGAAGTTCAGGGTCTTCTTCTTCAATTTTAACTCTTATTTCAAGATAAGACCCTTTAAACTTTACCAAGTTTATTTTTGCTGGTTTAAATTCAATTTTTTCAACTAAATCTTCAAATGATTTTTCCGGGTCATACCATACAAGTACTGACCTATCCTTAAGTTTAGCCTCAATAATCTGTCTTATTGCTTCTTTTAAAGTAATGCGTCTTTTACTTCTCACTTTATCCTCTCAGATGCCTTATGTAAGATACCGACTTTTTTTAGGGGAGTGATATTCACCAGTACGCCATAATCAAGCACAGGACGATACCCTTTTTTTGTGATCTCGTATATTTTTCTCTCAAGCCATGAGGCATTTTCTTCTAGAGGTTTCAAATAATTTGCAGGTTTTGTAAGCCCTTCAATTTTTCTATCTAAATCCTCCAACAGGGTTAAGTTTTCTCTTAGCTTAGCAATGACCTGGGCTATACGTTTGCCCCTTTCTGATTTTCTCTCTGCACTGTCCATAGAGGAATAATCTTCTATATTATTATCGTATTGGATTTTGGTTTCCTCTATCACCCTTGATAGATAAAGCATTCGCACCTTGGGAAGGGTATCTTGAGTGAGTTTGTGAAAATTAAGAAAGCAGGCAAAAGGAGGATTACCTTTCCTTCTGTTTGGAAATATTCCCAAAAGCCAGAAGATTGGTCTGTTTTTATAAAGAGAAAGGTGGTAAGGAAAATAATCATCAAAAAGCCAACTCTCAAGCGTTTTTCCCAGTATTTTGTAAATTTCATCAAGAAGCCTTTGCACTCTTTCCTCACCCCATTCTTTTTCCATAAGGTTAACAATCCGGTCGTATAGATTGTCCTCAAAAGTTTTATTTAAAGGTACTATACCATCATCATCTGCAAGAATCACTCTCTTAGCATACCAGGAAAGAAGTCTTCTTACATGTTCCTGAATACGGATTTTTTCTTCGACAGGTGTTGGACTTTTAAGGGGCGGGAAAAGGCGTCGTATTTCAGGTGGAATTTCTTCTCCAATATTTTCTCCCTGCATTCTGCTGAGTTCTCTCTCAATAAGCTTTCTGTCCTCAGGTGAAATTTCGTAAATTTCAAAAACCAGATTGTCAATTTCTTTTTGTAGCTTTGCCAAATGCCTTACCAGTTTATCTTCTCTTTTTATAACAAGCTTAGCCAGATCTTCAAGTGGCATTTCTGTATTTCCCTGGATTTTTCTCACCTCTTTTAAAATATCCCAACTGCTCCAGCAAAACCCCTTTGCAAATGGATGGCCAGTTTTGGGTTTTTCATCAGGATTCCATCCAAAGGCAACCTGAGCCAACCATGGCTTGATAAAAATTGTAGAAGTTTCATTTCCCGTATCCCATTCACGAAGAAGATCGTAGGCTTGATGAGATAAGTGAGACGCATACTTATTATGTTGACAGATGGGTAAAAATGAAGCATAACCATTCGTCCAATTTCTATCATCCAATTTCATTAAAATCCAACAAAAGTTTATTACTTTCGAATTTAAAATGACCAAGAAACGCCAAATGTCTGCCTCAGAGACAAAAACGCCGTGGCTCGCATGTGAGAAAATAGCTCCAAGAGGAAATCTTACAAATCGATTTGACCTTATCCCTACCATCTGCCACGTCAGTCCCTCACGAAAGTAGAAGGATTCATTCTGAGGTCGTGATAATAATTTGCCTTTTGTATCCCTAAAGTTTTTTATCTCCTCACCATCTCTTTCCCAGTTCACAACAAGCGACATATCAGCATAATACCTTGCGTATTCTTCACCTTTGGCAAAGGGAACCCATTTTTTGCCCTGAAAGGTCTCTTCGCGACTGTTTACCAAAAGGAGTGGATTAACTTCCCACCATCTGCGAGTGAACCGAACATCATCACTGGTTTGTAGTCCCACTTTCACATCTGCTATTTTGGGCTGATCCGGTCTTTTTGCCACATCCCTATCAAGAGGTGGATACTTTGTGAAAAATCTCCTCAAGCTGGGTGATGCCCAGTAGGCATAAGGCATCCCGGGAATCTGAGCAAGATCTTCCAAAGATGCTTTAAAAACATCAGGATGTTTCTCTTTTTTCCACATGGAGGATAAAGCTTGAGTAAAAAGTTTTTCTTTTTTTTCCGTTGGTGGATCTGTAAGTCGTATGAAAAGAGTTTCCTCATTTTTCTCTCTTCTGCCCTTTCTTAAAATGGTTCCAGCTGTATATACAGCAGCACCATCAAGTATACCCAAACCAAATTCTAACAAAAGCCTCGGTGGAGCCACATTTTTCAATATGTTCTCTCTCAACCACTTGTGCGAGGTAAGGTACATAAAGCTAAGGTTGGTAAGCATACCCACATATCCACCTTCTTCTACAAGGTCGACTGCCTGCTCTATAAATGCTGAATAGACATCATTATGCGTTTTGGGGTAATGTTTTTTAAGGTAACTTTTTGCCCTCCGGGTTACATCTCCATAAGGTGGATTCATGAGCACAACGTCGTATTTTTGCATGAGAAGTGAAAGAAGACCGACCGATCTTTCTGCATCAATGGAAAATAGAATATCCCCCACAGAATGGTTTTTAATTGCTCTTTTCTCAAATAAATCTATAACATTTCTTATATGTTCAAATGTTATCTCCTCAGGCACGGGAATTTTAACATCTCCCAGATCAAGCTGTCTAACTTTTTCAGAGAAAAGTTGCAGTTGCCTTGCTTCTTCTCTAATCTCAACAGCTGACTTTTTCCTTGACTTGAAAAGCTTTTCAAAAGGACTTCTTACTTTAATAAGACTTCCATGCTCATAGGTATATTCAAGCTCTTGAAATAATCTTTTAGCAATTTCATATAAATCCGGATCATCCTCAAAAAATTTAAGAAAAGTTTCTTTTCTCTCTCCATCAAGAAGCCTTGTATCGGCACACACAATATTCATCCTCTCCGGTTTAAAACTTTTCACTCTCTTTGAAATATTCCATTCGGATAAATTTTTCTTTTCCAACTCACTTTTAATTAGCTCTTTTGCTTTAAGGTAAAGTCCCACGCTTGCAAGTTGCGTAGCTCTTGGGTCTATGTCAATTCCATATAAGTTAAATTTCAGGATATTTGTCGCTATTTCTTCTGGCTTAAGAAGTGACTCTTCTTCTTTCCATATTCTCCACAAAACCTCAAATGCATATATGAGGAAATGTCCAGAGCCACAGGCAGGATCAAGAACTTTGATTTTTTTAGGATGTTTGTATTTTACCCGGTGAGGAGTTGCAGGCAATGGAACAAGGTAAGAACAGAAATCGTCTATAGTTTCTCCTCCTTGATTCTCGCAAATTACTTGTGGTTTTTTACTACTGACCTTTTCTTCAGGACATCTTCCTTTCATTTCAAGCCATAATCTTCCTAGACTGTTGTCGGTAAGTACTCTTACTACCCAGTGGGGAGTATAAAGCTGGTTAATTATGGGGACATCATCAGGTTCAGGTGACTTTCGTGATCCTCTTCCTCTTCCAGTCCTGTACTCTTTACGTACTTCTTCGTTCCAGAACTGGTATATCCAGCCGAGAATGTCATCTGCAAGCCAGTCCGATTCTTCTATTTTTTCATTCAGGACTTTAATGATTTTTCGCAGATCAGAAGGATCAAGGAAAAGATAGGCGTAGGGATCTTTAGGGTCAAAGAGTAGGGCAATTTCCTTGGATGCATCGTTAAATCCTTGCTGAAGCGCTTTTTTTAAAAGCTCATCCGGAGAAATTCCCGGGTTTTTCTTGCGTAGCTTATATTCCTTTAAGCTTAATCCTTGGTATTTGGAACGCCGCGTGACACTTTCTTCAAGAAGTCCACGCAGCTCCATAGCTTTTAAAGCGGAGAGCCTATTAATTAGGGTATAGGCACACCCCTGGATATATCTTTTAACTGCCTTTTTTGTTTTCTCAGGTTCTTTTATATTCCCAAACCCTCCTTTTTCTCTTTCAATAGCAAAAATTACAGATTTTCGCAAATTTTCATCTTCCTCTTTAAGATTAAGGCTTTCAAGAGGGCGGATGTAACATTGAATACTATGAGTGTGATTTACAGTACAGTCGCTGAAGATGCCGATACTCTTGAGTCTTACTGCAAAAGCCTTTTCTATATTATTCCGCAGTTTGGGAAGAAGTCTTCTTAACTTCTCTCTTTTCTCTTTGGGGAGGCCTCTCATTGGCCTTCCTCCATTCTGAGCAGTATTTTTAGCTTTTTCCCCTTCTTCAAAATTCTGTTTGCAAAAGCCCGGATTTTCGCCTCAAGTGATGAAATTTCCGACAATGAGGCAATTTCTACTTCTTCAGACAGGGATATATTTCCCTCATCTTTGTGTTCCTCTTCCATTAAGAGGGCTTCCAGCCTCTCAAGAACCCCTGATTTCCACTGTTCAATTTGTTCTGGTATAGTTTCTAATTCGCTTTTACTGAGATGACATTGAAAGCAAGTCCAATTTTCATCAAGTTGGACTTGAGTAACATTGCATCTAAACGGTGGAGGTTGTGATTGTAAAATTTTTTCCGCTTTCTCCGTTTTTTCCTTAAAAGCACGGTGATTGTGTATGGCTTCTATAATTTTGGACAAATTATCCTTAACCTTACTATGCAGTGAACAATAACTCTTTTTATAAGCATCCTCTTTCTCACGAAAAGCACGAATAAGAGTATCCCATTTTAAAGCAAATTCATCTGGTGAGAGAGTGTTATGAAGTTCACTATCCTTTTTAATATCGGCAAATTTTTTGATACGCGCCACCTTATCAAATTCTCCATTTTCGTCGAGCCGTACAAGCTCCTTGTAGATTCTAAAATTCTCTCTCAATCCCTGAGTAACTTTATTTGAGATAAATTTTTTAACTGCTAATTCTGTTGAACCCTGTTCAAGTACCTTTTCTGATATCTTTTTTAGATTTTCCAAAGCACTGCTTGGTGGCAATCCCATATCTTTTATTCGTTGGAGCAACCTGCTTGAATTTTCTTTTATCTCTTGAAAGTATCTATTAAGGGTCTGCCATATCTCAGCGGGAGTTTCTTCTCTGTACTCGCCAAAAATCTCAGCAAGAAGATCAGATGCTTTTCTCTCCTCTTGTGGAGTTAAGCTGACACCAAGGTCAAAAATAACTGACGAGAATCTTTTAGAACTTTTAAAGATGTCTACAACTCCTGGATTATCAGCAGTGTAGTACCTGTCCTCTGACTTTAGAGAAACAGAACCACGTTTTAAAAGTGCTGCAAGTGCTAACCGGATAACTCTTGGATCCCATCCATAAGGTGGGGAAATAAAGTGTTGCACCAGATCTTGCCCGCTTCGTTGGGAATCATGTTTTTCTACAAGATCCTTTATTTTTGAAATGACTTCAAAAAGTAATGGTGAGTCCTCCCTTATACTGCCTGAAGAGTCAACAATATTAAGGTCGTAGTAACACTGAGGGAGACTTCCTCCTGTCCACGTGATGATTTTTCCAATGTCGTCCTCCCGCACCTTTGCAGCTCCTTTATTAAATTCATAAAAAACTTCGTCAATACACTTGACAATTGCTTTTTTTACCATTTTTCTCCAATCATCCCCCTCAATGTTTATCTTTTCTCCCTTGAGTATAAGCATTCCCTTCCTCAGAGACTCGTTCGCTTCCCGAGGAAGTTCATCGTGGCGTAGATGATCAAGTTCAGACTCTTTATCTCTTAAGAATTTTATTTGCTCATCTGAAGAAATTTTCTTCTTCCTCTCGTTTAAAGCTTTATCCATAGCCAGTGTTCTTTCAATTTTTTCGTTGAAATTAGGATTAGTATCCATAAGAAGGTAAACTTTATTTTTTTCTCTTGCTGTTTCCATTTCCAAAACATCCAATTTGTAGTCAGTTAGGTTTAAAGGAGATATAACTTTTAAGATTATATCTCCTTTAGGAAACACAGTCTTATCGTCAATCTCAATTCTTACATCAAAATCCCTTACATCCTTGTATCGTATCTTTTGTAGATCTCGTAATTTTTCTTTTATTGCCTCACGAGCCAGCTCTTCCTTTTGAATGTGTGGTAGTCTTTGTTGCAATCTTTCTAACTCTTGCTCAAAAGTTCTCTCCACCTCCTGCAAAAATCGGTATTTTCCCTCTTTTTCAATTACCCAGTGCTCCTGTACCAATATCCTCAAGCATTCCTCAACTTGGGCTCTTTTTTGGTGAATATCCTCTCCTATTCTTTCGTATAAAACAGATGCAACGTTGTCTGCTGTCGAGGGAAGCCATTCTCCAACTTGTTGCAAAAGATAAAGAGATTTAGCAACCCGACTTACGGGAAGATTTTTTTCTCTATCTAAATGTTCAATTTGCCTTAATGTTGCTGTCTCTGAGCCTCTCAAAGCCTGTACTTCTTGCTCCATTGCCTCAAAGATGAGATCAAAAGTAGCAAAACTCCCAATATCTTTATCTATCAGAGGGATTTCTCCCTGGCATAGCACTCCTTGAACAATTCCAAGCACCGATCGTTCCCTTCCAGTCAATCCCTGAGTACCATATTCTTTCCCTCTTAAAACCTCAAGTATCCTCTGAATAAGAAAAATGTGGTAGGGTAAAAATGGATAGTAATCAACAAAATCTCTCTTCTGTGGCAGTTTAGTATAAATATTAATATTTCTTGATACACCTTTCAACAAAGCACCTTGTGCAATATTCCCTGAATTCTCTACGAATAATTTCTCCAAATTCTTAACAGCTGCTGATATATTTTTTTCCAGCAATCTCTTCTGTACCACAGTGCTTATATTTTCAGGAGTTAGTGTAACTTTCATTCTAAATCTATCTCGTAGTTTTTGAAATTCTTCTGCTTTGCGAGCGATGGCAGGAATTTTTTCCTCTAAAGCTTCTTGAGCAGTTACAATAAGCCATACTTTGCCACAGATATGTTCTTGGCTTATAGTTTCAGCAATAGCTTGTACCTCTATTAACCTATCGTGTGAGTCTCCTACATAGAGCCCCACTTCATCCAATAGTAAGACAATGCGACCCTTTACAGGATCCAGGTTTATTGCTTCTTCCGCAAGTCTTTCGGCAAGCCAACGAGGTGTAATCTGAAGATGTCTTTCTTGATCCTCAAGAGCCTTAAAAGCTATTTTTTCATTAGGAAACTTATCAGAATCTACTTGTGGCAATACTTTTGCCATTATTCTACGGGTGTATAAAGGAGTTTCTCTTAACTTTTCCCAAGATTTTTCTTGTGTCTCTTCTATTGTTTGTTTAAACTTATCAAATAACCCATCTAATTTGAGTTGTCTTTCTACCTCAGCTATCCAGGGAGTACCAGCAAAGCCTTGGTGTCGCATAAATTCTGTGAAAATGATGTGGGACAAAGGTGGTGATTCTTGAGTCTTTGGATACAAAAGATTAATAACTACAGTCTTCACTACAAATTCTTTCTTTAATATTTCAGAATAGGGAAGTTGCCACTTAGATGGGAAGTAATCCAAAGTATTTATTTGATTTTCATTACCAGGGAGTTTTACAGGAAGATTTCCTAACACTGCTGCAAGTGCCTTGAGAAAATGACTTTTCCCAGATCCAAAATAACCATTCACCCAAGCACAGACCCATTCAGGTTGTCTCCTTCTTGATTCAATAAATTGATCCAGAATATCTTCAAAATAACGATGAATCTCATCAGTTACAACATAATCCTCGAGGTCCTGTCCTAACCTTTCTGGGTCTATTTCATTAATTTTTATAATTCGTTCAAATTTCTGACAGGGATTTTTTAAGAAGATGTTTCTAATTTTCATTTTTTATCCCCCAAATATCATAGCTCTGTAATAATGCCCTTCTGTCTCATTTAAAAAAGAAAGTTTTTCTCTCTGACGTGTTCCTGGAAAGGGAATCACGATTGTAGACTGTGTCTGATTTTCAAGATAAGCAAGAATCTGTGAAATATGAACAAAGGGAAAAAGAGCACCAGCTCTAAGCAAAAAATTTCCTTGATTTAATTTATCTCCTTTTATGGGTTTAGTTTTCCCTGGAATTCCATTAAGAAGATAGTAGGCTATCTTTTCAGGAAGGATACTTGTCAATTCTCTCCTCAGATTTGAACGATACCGTTTTTCTATTTCTTTTCCTTCAGACTTAAGATATGGTAACTCTTTAAGAGCATAAGATAACACTTGCCCTAAATAAACTATTTGAATAAAAAATCCCTGATTTTTTAACTGATTTGCTAAATTTTTGAATTGACGAAGACATTCAACTTCATGACGGGGATCATAAACATAGACATAAAAAGGCACTCCAAGAGGAGATAATTTCCCTTTTAAACTTGATTCTATCTGCTTCACCAATTTGTAAAAACTTTCTTTATCCCAGTCCATTTATCCACTCTTCCAACTTGGCATATTTTGGTATAAACTCAATCACACCTCCTCCTTCAGTGTAGTACCACCATTCCTTCTCGTTTCCCTTCTTAAGTAGATAGATTTTATCTTCCTGAGTCAGGTAAAGAGGTGTTAATGCTTTATGTTCTAAAGACTTTTTAATGGATTGGGTATTTATAAAAAGCCAAAATAAGAAAAAACCAAAGGCTTCTTCACGTATATATGGTTTTGTTAGCATGTTATCTCTAAGAAAGCCCACCTGTCTCAACATGGTTTTAAACTTTACTGTCCATTTTTTTAAGGTGCTGATAGACCAGTGGGCACCTATCTTATATTTTATTTTATCAAGCTCTTCAACAATTATTGAATTTCTCAGAATAAAATTATTTGAATTAGCAAGAGCTGGTGCAATAACCTTATTAAAAATACTTTGAATTATGAGATCTTTATGGTAGGTATAGACGAACAAACTTTGGTTTTTTGTTATTTGCGGGAGGGGCTTAGATAAAAACCTCCCAAGCTCTGTTGGTCCGGGAAGCCACTTAGGGGGATGGATGTAACGTCGCTTAATCTCATTTAGAATGCCAATTTCCGTTTGCCTTGACCCTTTTTGAAGTATTCCTTCACTAAGAAAATTCGCTTTTACCCTCCCCCATGAGCCTGGACAGGAAAGCTTGGGAAGAACTATAGTAGTCTCCCTGAATATATCACCTGTGCGATGGAGATGAAGAGTAAAGTGATTTTTGGATGTTTTACTTTTATGCATTATAGCTTATACTCTTCTTATGGCTTTCTCCCTGCTTCTAGCCCCATAGTACTCTGGCTTGTTTGATTTTACTTTTTTGAACTTTTTATTAGCTTTTATCGCCTTTCTGATAAATTTTTAGTTTGAAGTTGGACTACCTTCACTATTGGCCTTCTTCTGATATACTTTTTTTATTCTCCCTACTACCTCTTTAAAATCGCTATCTGGGATCTTCTCTATTTCGGTTATCCATCTTAGGAAGTCAATAGAAAAGCTACTTTTTATTCATTTTTCTGGACACGGCAACTAAATTAAAAGGATTATCTATAAGAATAGGTCTTTAGAGATAAACCAGTTAAGCGCTTTTTTAATTAAATATAAGCGTAACTGAGTGTTTTGTCAAACAGCTGTAAGCTAAGTTAAATTGAGTGTCCTCCTAAGAAAATCAAGTGTATAAAAAGGGAGTCAGGTCTCAGAATTAAGCACTTTTTTGTTTTTTTAGAATTACAATAGACTATTGCCACAAACTACGTTATATTTCAAGACCGGATTGTTAACTTCTGGCAGAAACACACACTCTTTCCGCATTTTTTCTATACCTCATATCTTTGTCTTAGTGCACGAGATAGCGATTAAGGTGTCCCCTACTTCTGTTGAAGATAAATCTCTGTCTTCCTTAGTTTTCTCCTCAGTCTGCCTTTACTTATCCTTTGTATTTTGCCTTCAACGATAGTCTGCATAGTTCACCCCTTTTTTGTCAATTTACACCCTCTAAAGCCTTTTGTTTTCCTGAGGAAGTATTAATGGTCTGCTATCTTCTTGATCAAAATATGCCTGCTTAAATCATGGAAGCCACAAGTTTGAGGAGTATACAAGAGGAATATTCTTTGAAGAAAAGATAGTTTATCTCAGGATACATGAAAAGGGAGGTTGGCTTAAAAAAAACAGAAAAAATGCTAAGAGAAAAATAATCTTCCCCAGGAGATAAAAGTTATAAGGCGTGGGTATCTATATTTTTCCAAAGCAACGGCAGGCATTTCATTTAACGTCCTGGGGATATGTGAAGTCTGAGTCAATAGGCGAGAAGTTGGGCGAAGGCACACATCCACCTGTTATCCGAGTGCGATAGCACTGAAGCGGAGCGGAGAGTTCGGTTCGGTGACATTATCTATCACTCCTCATTCTCTTTTGATATTTCTTCGATATTCTTTTTAAAAATCGTTGAATATCTTTTTGTTCATTCAAAATACTTTTAAGCCGCTCTAACGCATATTTGGAATATTTATGCACCTTCCCAGATTTGCTAGTTTCAATTTCTATGTGATACTTTCTATCACCTTTAATCTTATACTTCCAAATTAATATTTGGACATCATACGGTCTAAGCCCAAGTTGCCCTGCTAAATGTTTTTGAAGAAATGGATAATCCTTGTTAGGATCTAGTTGTGGAATTACAACATCTGCGGTTTTTATTTCACCTATTATTCTTAAGGTGGGTTCTCCCTTTATCTCTGAGAACTTGCCTTCTTCTATGAATTTTACTTTATCTCTTAACTCATCAATTAAATTTTTATCCATAATAAGATTTGTTCCTTCTATTTTTTTAACGTGTATGTCTCCTTTCAACAAGTCGAGTAGCGCAACATTAGATGGCCCAATTTTTGCTATTCTCTCGATGTGAGACATCCACATTCTTCTTTCTTTTTCTCGAAATTCATCAATAATCTTTTTCAATTCGGAATAACCTATTTTCTTTGATTGTCCTCTATATCTAAAATAAATTTCTCCAGAGTGTATATCATTATTGCCAGCGTTCTTTTTACAGATGACTGGTTTTTCTTCTGCTTCGTAAATGTATATATATCCAAAATATTTTCCTTCATTTTCAACTAAGCCTATGTCCCATTTTATTTCAGGGTCAAAGTGATCAATTAAAAAGGTAGATATTTTCTCTTGCTTTATATTGTCAAATCTATCTTTATTTATTCCAATTAATTTTTTAGGAGAGTCTTTGATGCCGAACAATATATAACCGCCTTTATTATTGGCAAGTGCAGCGATTGTCCTTGAATATTTTGGCATATTTTTTGAGTTAAAACTTTCCTTAAATTCAATAGTACTACTCTCTCTATGCTTTAGGTACCCTCTTGCGTCTATGTTCTGAAGTATTTTCTTTATATATGTTTGATGATCAATGGACATGAATTTTACTCACCTCTTCGAAGCCGCCGAGCCGAATCTCGGACAACGTTGTATATCCGAACATGAGTTTGTATATACATCCCTCTAACTGAACTTTAATCATTCTTCACCTGCTTGAAGATTATGTTCAGAGGACTTCTTATTTTTCCTATGTCCTTATTACTTACATGAGTATAAACTTCTGTTGTTCTGCTGCTCTTATGTCCTAAAAGTTCTTGGATATATCTTAAATCTATGCTGCTTTCCGGTAAGTGCGGGGTAAAACTATGACAAAGGCTATGAACTGAAACTTCTCTTGTTATGCCCGCTCTTTTAACTGCATCTTCAAATATTTTTTCTACACTTCGAATCGTTAAGTGGGTATTTTCCTTTTTCCCAGGGAAGAGCCATTTTTAAGGGTATTGGCATTCGTGTATAGCGCTAAGGTTTCCATGTCTACTTATAGTTTAGCTCAACTTAATGTC
>JAGHCO010000066.1 GCA_021160405.1 Candidatus Aerophobota bacterium | reverse complement strand
TTTTTTTGCTTTATCCAAGCAAATCTAACAAGATAGCTTTCTGGAGATGAAGTCTATTTTCAGCCTGTTCAAAGACAATACTATTTTTTCCATCAATTACCTCATTGGTAATTTCCTCTCCCCTGTGGGCAGGTAAACAGTGCATCACCAGAGCATCTGGTTTTGCTTTGCTTAAAAGAGCTAAATTTAACTGGTAGGGCTGAAAGATCTTTTTTCTTATCTCTGTTTCCTTCTCCCATCCCATGCTTGTCCAAACATCAGTATAAACAACATCTGCTTGTTCTACTGCTTGTTTAGGATCTCTTAAAAGATGTATTTTCTCCTCCCCCTCTTTAGCTTTTTTTATTATCTTTATTATTTTTTTTTGAGGTTGATATTCCTTCGGAGTAGCTACCCAGATTGATATATTTAGTTTTGCTGCTCCCAGGATTAAAGAATGACAAACATTGTTTCCATCTCCTATATAGGCTAACTTAATTTTATCTAATTCCTTCTCCTTTTCCCAAAGAGTATAATAATCTGAAAGAGCCTGACAGGGATGAAGCAAATCGGTAAGACCATTGATTACTGGTACAGTAGATGCTTTAGCTAGTCTTTCTACTCTTTGGTGCTCAGTTGTACGAATCATAATCCCATCTACATATCTGGATAGAACCCGGGCAGTATCCTCAATACTTTCCCCTCTTCCCAATTGGATATCC
This sequence comes from Candidatus Aerophobota bacterium, assembly GCA_021160405.1. Taxonomy (GTDB): domain Bacteria; phylum Aerophobota; class Aerophobia; order Aerophobales; family JAGHCO01; genus JAGHCO01. The sequence continues at coordinate 18,069 of JAGHCO010000066.1, read as the reverse complement.
TGACTTGAGAGAAAGAGAGATCTTCCTCCTAACTGATACATTCCCACTTCAAAAGATACCCTGGTTCGAGTAGAAGATTTCTCAAAGATCATAGCTAAGGTTTTCCCCTCAAGAGGATGATAAACTTTTCCTTCCTTTGTTAATTTCTTTAAATAGTTAGCTGATTGGAATAAATTTAAAATTTTGCTTTTATCTAAATCCCAAATACAGATAAAATCTTTCTTCATATTTTTTCCCTAATAATTTTGTTTGCCAGTTTTGGGTTAGCTTTCCCTTTAGTTTTCTTCATCAACTGACCTACAAGATACCCTAAAGCTTCTTTTTTCCCCTTTTGAAAATCTCCTACTGCCTTAGGATTTTCTTTAATTACCTCCTCTGCCATTTTTCTTAAACTTTCCTTATCGCTTATTTGCCGAAGTCCCCTTTCCTCTATTATCTGTTTTATCCCCTTTCCCGTTTTAAACATCACCTCTATCGCTTCTTTAGCTAAACTACCACTTAGCGTTCCTTTCTTCACCTCAGCTAAAATCTCAGCAAGTGCAGCAGGAGTAATCTTTACTTTATCCAGCGATTTCCCTTCCCTTTTTACCAGCCTCAGAAGCTCACCCATTACCCAATTGCTCACTATTTTAGGATGGGGAAATAGTTTTACGCATTCCTCAAAATAATCGGCTAAGTCTCTGGAGTCAGTGAGAACCTCAGCATCGTAAGAGGGTAGCTCATACTCCTTGATAAATCTTTCAAAGCGGTTAGAGGGGAGTTCGGGAATCTTTTCCTTTATTTTTTCCATCCATTCCTTCTCTATTTTAATAGGCAAAAGATCAGGCTCAGGGAAGTAGCGGTAATCATGAGCTTCTTCCTTAGTTCTCATGGAGACAGTTTTCTTTTTTTTGATGTCCCAGAGGCAGGTTTCCTGAACCACCCTTTTTCCTTGATCTAAAACATTGGCTTGCCTTTTTACCTCTGAGATAAGTGCATCTTTTAAATCTTTAAAGGAATTCATATTTTTAAGCTCTGTTTTTACTCCCATTTCTTCTTCCCGAGGGGTTAAAGAAATATTGGCATCGCATCTTAAGGAGCCTTCCTCCATATTACAATCACTTACCTTTAAATACTGCAAAATTTTCTTCAAATCAATAAGATACTGATAGGCCTCCTCTGGAGAATTAATATCAGGATAAGAGACAATCTCCATTAAGGGTATCCCAGCTCTATTATAATCAACAAAACTCCAGGGCTCATCATGAGCATCTTTAGTAGAATAACCATGAATTAGCTTACCAGCGTCCTCTTCTAGATGCACTCTCTGTATTCTAATACGTTTAGTTTTTCCATTTACCTCAATCTGAAGCCATCCTTCCTTAGCTATGGGTTCTTTATACTGAGAAATCTGATAGTTTTTAGGTAGATCTGGATAATAATAATTTTTGCGGGCAAATCTACAAAAAGACAAAATTTTGCAGTTTAAGGCTAAGGCTGTAGCAATTGTATATTCTACTGCTTTTTTGTTAATTACAGGAAGTACTCCCGGCAGACCCAAACATATCGGACAGGTTTGAGTATTGGGAGGAGACCCAAACTCAGTGCTACAACCACAGAATAGTTTACTTCGAGTGAGAAGTTCTACATGAACTTCTAAGCCAATATTTATTATATACTTCATTTAAATTTCCATACCCCTTCTATAGGGAAACTACAGTATCCACACCTTCCCTGTTTAATTTTAATTTTTCCTATCCAGTATCCACTCCTATTAATGATTATTCTTCCACAATTAGGACAATAAGTATTTTCTCCCTCATTTTTAGGAAGATTACCTACATACACATATTTTAATCCAGCTTCCAGTCCTATCCTGCGAGCTTGATGAAGGGTTTCTGCAGGAGTAGGAGGAAGATTAGTTAGCCTGTAAGCTGGATAGAATCTACTGATGTGCCAAGGAGTCTCCTTCCCTAAGGTAGCTATAAAATTAGCTATTTCTTTTTGTTCCCCTTTTGAATCATTTAAAGTGGGAATGATAAGGGTGGTCACCTCAACCCAGATTCCCAATTCTTTCATCAATTTCAAAGTTTTAAGAACAGGATTAAGATGTGCTCCACAGATCTTGTTATAAAATTCCTCCCTTATAGATTTAAGGTCTACATTAGCTGCATCCATATAGGGAGCTATTTCTCTTAGGGGTTCCTCTTCAATATATCCATTGGTAACAAAGACATTCTTTATCCCCTCTTTTTTAGCTAATCGGCAAGTATCATAGGCGTATTCAAAAAAAATAGTAGGCTCGGTGTAAGTATAGGCAATAATCTTAGTTTTCTTTTGTTTAGCTAACCTTATTATTTCCTCAGGAGAGATATCCTCTCCTGGGATATCTTCTCTTTCTTTAGAAAACTGGGAAATACTGTAGTTTTGGCAGTGCAAACAGTGAAAGTTGCACCCTACTGTGGCTATGGAAAAAGCATCTTCTCCCGGGTAAAAATGATAAAGCGGTTTTTTCTCAATGGGATCCACTGCCCAGCTAACTACCTTTTGGTATACTAAAGTGTAAAGCGTTCCTTCTCTGTTTTCTCTTACCCCACAGATTCCCCTTTTCCCTGGGGAGATTTTACATCTGTGAGGACAAAGATAGCATCTTACTCTGTTTCCCCCTATCTTTTCATAAAACATAGCCTCTTTCATTGTAGTCTCTTTCTTTAACTTAGCAAAAAATTTCCTTTTGTCAATAACAAATGCGGATTATCTTTTACTCCATAAAACTTAAGAATTTTTCGTATAGAAGACAGGTTGACTTACCCCCTATTTTTTTTAAAATAAAGGTTAAATGATTCTCACGGTTACTCTTAATACGGTATTAGATAGGGTAGTGGAAATCCCCAATTTTAAGCCTGGAAAAGTTAATAGGATTAAAAGAGAGAGGGCAAGGATAGCAGGAGGGAAGGGAGTTAATGTTTCACGGGTAGTTAAATCTTTGGGAGAGGATACTCTTTGCACAGGGTGGTTAGGAGGAATAGTTGGAGAGGAGATAAAAAGAAGGTTGGAAGAGGAAGGAATTCCTCAGGATTTTGTTTCTATTAAAGGGGAAAGTAGAGTTAACTGGACCATTCTTTCTTGTCTTGATGAAAGAAAACAAACCCATCTGGTAGATGTAGGTCCGAAGGTATCTACCCAGGAAGTTAAGAGTTTAAAAGAAAAATTAGTTAAGCTGGTAAAAAAATCTGCGGTAGTGGTCTTTTCTGGAAGTGTTCCTCCAGGAGGAGGGGAGCGGATTTACTACTCTCTTCTTAATCTGGTTCATAGAGAAAAAGAAAATATTATTAGTATTTTGGATACAGCAGGTGTCTATTTAAGAGAAGGAATAAGAGCTCAGCCTTTTATGATTAAGCCAAATCGAGAGGAACTGGAGGAGTTAAAAGGAGAAAAATTAATCTCTCAAAATATTTTATTAAAGGAGGCTTACAGTCTTATAAGAGGTGGTATATCTTTAGTGGTAATTTCTCAAGGGAAAAGAGAAGTTATAGTAGTAAGTAAAAAGCGAGCTTTAATCTTTTCCCCACCTTTTATTAATCCTTTAAATACAGTAGGAGCAGGAGATGCTTTGGTAGGCGGATTTGCTGTAGGATTTAAAAGGGGAATGGATATAGTAAGAACCTCTTGTCTGGGAGTAGCTTGTGGAATAGTTAGTGCTGAGAAAGGGAGGGAAACTCCTTTCATTCCCTCAAGAATAATTGATTTATCTAATCAGATAAGGGTAAAAGAAGTTAAGTTATAAGGTAAAGAGGAAAAAATGGAACAAGGTAAAAAAAAGAGGATAAGCTATAAGAATAAATATGTGCAGGCAATGCATGAACTAGAAAAAAAAGATAAAAAATTGCAGGAAAAAGAAGAAGAAATTGCTTCCCTTAACAGTAAGCTAAGACATCTAAAGGAAGAAGTTAAATCTATAGATCTTGAGGCTAACAAGTATCTTGATCACTTAAAGAGGCTAAAAGCAGAATACGAGAATTACAAAAAGCGAGCAATCAAAGAAAGACAGCAGATAGTGCTCTGGAGTATAGAGGATTTTGTCAAGGAGCTGTTGCCTGTTCTTGATAATCTTGAAAGAGCAATTGATTCCAGCAAGTCAACTCAAGATTTTTCCAGCTTAGTAGAAGGAATCCAACTGGTAGAAAGCCAATTCAAATCTGTATTAAAAAAACAAGGCTTAAAGGAGATAAAAGCTAAAGGGATGCAGTTCGATCCTTACTTACATGAGGCCATTATGCGAATAGAGTCTAAAGATTATCCCGATAATTTAGTAGTAGAGGAGTTGCAAAAGGGATACAAATTTAAGGATAAAGTTTTAAGGCCCTCTATGGTTAAGGTTAATAAGAGGGATGATTCTAATAAATCGGAGAAAAAATAAATTTTTGTAATAGTTCAGCCACTAAGTCACCAAGGCACAAAGAAGTAATATAAATTTTAAACTTCTATCAAAAGAGAAGAATCTATTGCTAAAAAATTGACCACTGAAGATACAGAGGACACTGAAAGTTTTAAGACCGGGTTTACTTGGTGTCTTCGTGCCTTGGTGGCTGAATGGTAACAATTTTTTAACTAAAAAGAAAATAAGGAGGAATTTCAATGGCAGATAAAAAAGTTAACAAAAAATTAATTGGTATTGATTTAGGCACAACTAATTCTTGTGTTGCGGTAATGCAAGGAGATGAACCAGTGGTTATTCCTAATCAAGAAGGTAGTCGAACAACTCCTTCTGTAGTAGCTTTCACTGATAAGGGAGAGATGCTGGTAGGAGCTTTAGCTAAAAGGCAAGCTGTTACCAACCCAAAAAATACAGTTAATTCCATTAAAAGAATTATGGGTCGTCGGTTTAGTGAGGACGCAGTAAGAGAAGCTCAAAAAAGAGTTTCCTATGAGATAATAGAGGATTCTCAAGGGCGAGCAAAAGTTAAGGTTAACAAGGGTGAATTTTTACCACAGGAGATTTCAGCTCGAATTTTGCAAAAGATGAAGCAGGTAGCTGAGGATTACCTGGGGGAAAAGGTAAACAGTGCTGTTATCACTGTCCCTGCTTATTTTAACGATTCTCAACGTCAGGCAACTAAGGATGCGGGGACAATTGCTGGTTTAAAAGTGGAGCGTATCATAAATGAGCCTACAGCAGCGGCAATGGCTTATGGACTGGAGAAAAAGGGAGAGAAGAAGATTGCTGTTTATGATTTAGGAGGAGGAACTTTTGATATCTCTATTCTTGATGTAGGAGATAACGTAGTTGAAGTTTTAGCTACCAATGGAGATACTTACCTCGGAGGAGATGATTTTGATCAAAGAGTTGTAGACTGGTTAGCTGATAATTTTAAAAAAGAGCAGGGAATAGACCTTCGTCAAGATAGAATGGCTCTACAGAGGTTAAAAGAAGCGGCAGAAAAGGCTAAATGTGAACTTTCCTCAAGTATGGAAACTCAGATAAATCTTCCCTTTATCACTGCTGACCAATCCGGACCCAAGCACTTAAATGTAACTCTTACTCGCTCTAAGCTGGAGCAGTTAACCGAGGATTTAATTGAGAAAACTATGGAGCCTTGCAGAAAGGCCTTAGAAGATGCTAAGTTAAATCCCTCTGATATTTCTGAGGTTGTTTTAGTGGGAGGACAAACGCGAATGCCTAAGGTTCAAGAGAGGGTGAAGAATTTCTTTGGTCGAGAGCCTCATAAGGGGGTAAATCCTGACGAGGTAGTAGCTGTAGGAGCAGCCATTCAAGGTGGTGTTTTGTCTGGGGAAGTAAAGGATATTCTCCTTTTAGATGTTACTCCTCTTTCCCTTGGCATTGAAACTTTAGGAGGAGTTTTTACTAAACTCATTGAGCGAAATACCACCATCCCTACTCGAGAGAGTAAGATATTTACCACTGCTGCTGATAATCAAACTGCTGTGGACATACATGTTCTTCAAGGAGAAAGGACAATGGCTAAGGATAACCGGACTTTAGGGAGGTTTCAGCTTGTAGGAATACCTCCTGCTCCTCGTGGTGTCCCTCAAATTGAGGTAACCTTTGATATAGATGCTAATGGTATTGTAAATGTTACTGCTAAGGATAAAGCTACTGGCAAAGAGCAGAGCATCACCATTAGAGAATCGGGAGCTTTATCCAAGGAAGAGAGAGAAAAGATGGTTAGGGAAGCTGAGGAACATGCTGAGGAAGATAGGAGGAGAAGAGAGTTAATTGATGTAAAAAATCAAGCTGATAATATAATTTATGCTACAGAAAAAGCTCTTAAGGATTACGGAAGTAAGGTAAGTGATAGTGAAAGAAACAGTATTCAATCTGCCATAGATGATTTAAAAAAAGCTGTGCAGACAGATGATGTTAATCAAATAAGAGATAAAATTAAGCATTTAGGAGAAGTTTCTCAAAAATTGGGACAGGCTGTTTATCAGAAAGCGGCAAAACAGGAAGCATCTGGTAAATCAGAAGAAAAGGAAGGTAAAGCTAAAGAGGAGAAAAAAGAAGGAGAAAATATAACCGATGCCGATTATAAGGTAGAGGAATAAAGGTAAGAATGACAAAAAGAGATTATTATGAGATTTTAGGGATATCTCGGGATGCTACTCCTGAAGAGATAAAAAAGGCTTACCGCCGATTAGCTGTTAAGTATCACCCTGATAGGAACCTGGATAATGCCAAAGAATCTGAGGAAAAATTTAAAGAGGTTTCCGAGGCTTATAAGATACTTTCCGATCCTGAAAAGAGACGGATTTACGATCAATACGGTCATCAAGGTTTAGAGGCAGAAATGGGAGCAGGAACTGGATGGACAGGTTTTGATTTTGATCCCTTTAAGATTTTTGAAGAGGTATTTGGCAGAGGGGATGTCTTTGGTGGAGATATTTTTGGAGATATTTTTGGAAGAAGAACTCGAACTCGGGAAAGAGGTGGTGAGCCTGGAGCAGATCTCCAATATAACTTAGAGATTAGTTTTAAAGAGGCTGCTTTTGGAACTGAGAAGAGCATTGAGGTCCCAAAATATGAGATTTGCCCAACTTGCAAAGGGAGTGGAGTTAAACCGGGATATCATCCGCAAATTTGTCCTGCCTGTGAAGGAAGAGGATACGTGGAGGTAAGGCAAGGATTTTTCTCTTTTTCCCGAACCTGTACCCAGTGTCAGGGAAGAGGAACTATTATCCGTAATCCCTGCAAACAATGTCATGGGACAGGAAGGGTTAAGAGAGTTAAAAAAATTAAGGTAACTATTCCTGCTGGTGTAAATGATGGCTCTCGACTGAGGCTGAGAGGGGAAGGAGAGGCTGGGTTTGGAGGAGGACCCCCTGGAGATTTATTTATTACCATCAGGGTAAGACCTCATCCTCTATTTACTCGGGAAGGGGACAATATAATAATAGAGGTTCCTATAAGTTTTGCTTTAGCTGCTCTGGGTGGAGAGATTAGCATCCCCACCTTAAATGGAAAGGTGAGATTAAAGATTCCTTCGGGGACACAGAGTGGTAAGATATTTCGTTTGAGGGGAAAAGGTGTTCCTCACCTTAATTCTTTTCAGAGAGGTGATGAGTTAGTTAAGGTGGTGGTGGAAACTCCAGTGAATTTAACCTTAGAACAAAGGCAACTTCTCAAAAGATTTGATGAGTTGGGCAGGAATAATGGGCAACCTAAAGTTAAAGAGTTCTTCAGCAAGGTAAGGAAGCTTTTTAGGTAGTGCTGTACTCCTTTTCATCTTAATATAACAGCTATAGGTGAGTGAAGTATCGAGGTAGAAGAAGAAAGATAAAAATAGCTTAAACTTCATATAGTACTAATTACACGAAATTTAAAGAGGTAAAAATGAGTAAAGTAACACTTAAAGTTAATCTTAGCTATGATGAGTTAAGAAAGGCCATCTCCGAGCTTTCCGATGATGAGAAAGAAGGTCTTTTCTTTGAGCTTAATCCTGCCTGGGGTAAAGCTTTGCAAAAAATGGAGGAAGATGCTATGGAAAGAATTCATAAAGGGAAAGGTATTGCCTGGGAAAAATTGAGAGATGAAATATAGGATAATTTGGGATAAAAAACCTGCAAGGCAAATTAAAAAGTTTGATTCTCAAATAAGAAGGATAGTTAAAGAAAAGGTAGATAAGCTCATAGAGAACCCTCATCAATATGCTTTTCTTTCCGGTCCTTTATCTTCTTTAAGAAAAATAGATATATCTACCCCCAGTGGACAATACAGGGTAGCATTCAGTATAGATGAGAAAGAGCAGATAGTAGGAATTATCTTCGTAGGGCCCCGGGAAAATTTTTATAAGGAACTTCAACGGTATTTAGGGTAATTAGATGTCAGCAAAAGAAAAGCGTATATTAACTTTGGACCATTAGGACTGCTTAGAGTTGAGAACTAATCGAATTTTTTTACTCTGTTTTTAACTACTGACTCAGAGTATCTTAGGAGCTTTTATGACCAGACGGGTAGCCTTAGCTACTTTGGGGTGTAAGGTAAATCAATACGAAACCCAGGTTTTAAGGGAAAGATTCAAAAGAGCAAACTTTAAATTGGTTGGCTTTTCTGAAAAGGCAGACATTTATGTAATTAATACCTGCAGTGTTACCAAAAGGGCTGATGAGAAATCAATAGATTTAATAAGAAAAGCTATACAAAAAAATAATGGGGCATCCGTAGTAGTAACGGGTTGTTTAGTAGAGGCGGAAGCAGAAAAGATTAAGGATAAATTCCCCCAAGTTAAGTTAGTGGGAAACTCCGATAAACTCAAGATAGATAGACTGTTTACCCCGTTAGATAAACTTTCTTATTTAACGGGGTTTTACTCAAGGGAAAAAGGTTCTTTTATTCAAGATTTTTACTCTCATGATAGGGCATTTGTTAAAGTGGAGGATGGGTGTAATCAATTTTGCACCTACTGTCGTATCCCCTTTGTTCGGGGAAGCGAGATTCACAGCCGTGCTCCTAAGGATATTCTTTCCGAAGTTCAGATTTTAATAAATCGAGGGTTTAAAGAGATTGTCTTAGTGGGAGTAAACTTAGCTCTTTATGGAAAAGACCTTATCCCTCCTTTAAATTTAACTAATCTTCTTGAAAGCATTCTCACTCTTCAAGGGAACTTCAGGATAAGATTGAGTTCCCTTGAACCTCACTTAATACCACAAGGATTGATAGACTTAATGCTCAATTCCCGAATATGCCCTCATTTACATCTTCCCTTGCAGAGCGGAGATGATGATATGTTAAAGAGGATGGGGAGAAGATACACTACAGATGAGTATCTTAAACTAACAGAAAATCTTAGAGAAAAAATTCCTTACTTAGCTATTACTACCGATGTTATGGTAGGTTTTCCTGGTGAGGAGTCTCATCATTTCCTAAATACTTATAACTTTATAAAAGAGATTGGATTTAGCCGACTGCATATCTTTAGATTTTCTCCTCGGAAAGAGACGCCTGCCTTTTCAATGACTCCTCAGGTTGAGGAAGGAGTAAAAAAGGAGAGGAGTAAAAGGTTAAAGGAACTGGGAGGCGAGCTTTCTTTAAAGTTTATCTCTCAATTTATAGGACAGAGATTGCCGGTTTTAATTGAAGGTAAAAAGGATTCCAAAACTCAGCTTCTTGCAGGCTATACCCACAACTATATTAAGGTTTTTTTACCGGGGGATGAAAAATTGCGGGGCAAGATTAAACAGGTGCGGTTAGTAAAAGCAGCTCCTAATTATGCTCTGGGTCAACTATAATCTTGTCAATCTCGTTCATCTCCTCTATTTGGTCTATCTCGTCTAAATCAACGTTGAACGTAGAACCCTGAACCTTTTTAAATAGGAAAAAGAGGTCACCCACAATTTAGAATAGTCTTTTGACCCTTAAACTTACCAAGAGGAGGAAAAATAAATGATTTGGAATAAGAAATATGAATGTATGCCAAGGCAGGAACTTGAAACCCTTCAACTAAAGAGACTGAAAGAAGTCACTCAGCGAGTTTATCAATCTGTACCTTTTTACAAACAAAAATTCAAGGAAAGAGGAGTTTATCCTGATGATATAAACTCATTAAAAGACCTGGACAAACTTCCCTTTACCACTAAATCGGAACTCCGAGAGGGTTATCCTTTTGGTTTGTTTGCCTCCCCCCTAAAAGAAATAGTGGAGTTTCATACTTCATCTGGCACTACCGGTAAACCCGTGGTTGATGGATATACACACAAAGATATCATAACCTGGTCAGAAGTTACAGCTCGGTGCCTAAGCTGTGCAGGTGCTACAGCAAAGGATATAATTCATAATGCTTATGGATACGGCCTTTTTACAGGAGGCTTGGGTATCCATTACGGCGCTCGATTAATTGGAGCAAAGACTATACCAATCTCTGGTGGACAAACTACCCGTCAGGTTATGATGATGCAGGACTTTAAATCAACTATCTTAACCTGTACCCCTTCCTATGCTTTACATATAGCTGAAGTAGCTAAAGAGATGGGGATAGATTTAAGAAAATTACCTCTTCGGGTAGGAGTATTAGGAGCAGAACCATGGTCAGAAAATATGCGTAAGGAAATTGAGTCTCGCCTGGGGATAACTGCCTTAGATATCTATGGATTAACTGAGATAATTGGACCGGGAGTGGCTCAGGAATGCCCAGAAAAAAATGGATTACATATCTTTGAAGATCATTTCTTGCCAGAGATAATTAACCCGGAAACAGGTGAGATTCTGGGAGAAGGAGAGGAGGGAGAATTAGTTTTAACTACCCTTACCAGAGAAGGGACTACCTTAATAAGATACAGAACAGGGGATATAAGTAGAATAAATTACCAACCCTGTCGATGTGGAAGAACTTTGGCTCGTATTGAGAAGATAAAGGGAAGAATAGATGATATGCTTATCATAAGAGGAGTAAATATTTTCCCCTCCCAAATAGAGGATGTGCTTATGAGAATAGAAGAAGCTGAACCTCACTATCAGTTAATTCTGGAAAGAAAAAAAGGATTGGACGAATTAACGGTAGAATTGGAGACTTCGGCAGCGATATTCTCTGACGAGGTAAGAAAAGTAGAAGAGTTGGAAAAAAAGATTGCCCAGGAAATTGAAGAGACACTTGGTCTAAGAGTAGGAGTAAGATTAGTTGAGCCAAAAACTATTCAAAGAAGTATGGGTAAAGCAAAACGGTTAATAGATAAAAGAAAGTTAAAATAGGAGAATTAATGTGAAAGTAAAACAAATATCAGTGTTTCTGGAAAATAAAATAGGTAGGTTAGCAGAAATTACAAAAATTTTAGGTGATAAAGAAATTAATATTCGAGCATTATCTATTGCCGATACCGCTGAATTTGGCATTTTGCGAATGATAGTTAGCCAACCAGAGGAAACTTACTCTATCCTGGAAAAAAGTGGATTTACAGTTTTGGAAGCTGAGGTAATAGTAGTAGAGGTTGCAGATAAGCCAGGTGGATTAGCTCAAATTTTAGAAATAATAGCAAAAGCAAACCTAAATTTAGAATACTTATATGCTTTTGTATCTCCCAAAGGTAGGAATGCTCTAGTAGTTTTGAAGGTTGAAAAACCATCTGAAGCGATAGAGCTATTAACGAGGAAAAAGGTAAAAATCTTAACTATGAGGGAGATTGAGAAATTATGATGTTATCAGTTTTGGACTAATAACCAAAAACTAAGAACTAATAACCAATGCCTTGACAGATTTTTTAATTAATTTATATTGATAATTGTTAACATGAGACGAGCTAACATATATTAAAAAAAGGGAACAGTCCCCTTTTTTTGTCCCCTTTTTTGGACATTACCAAATAATAAGGAGGAAAGAAAAATGACAAGGAAAACAAAAGTGGCAACAGGAGTAGTAGCGGCAATAGTTGTTGCCCTATTACTGGTTGTGTCCTTCTCGGTTTGGTGTGCTGCCCTAAAGCCTTACAAAGTTGGGGCTGTATTTGCCATAACTGGGGGAGCATCCTGGTTAGGAGAACCAGAAAGAAATACGGTTAAGATGATTGAGGAAAATGTAAATGCTGCCGGTGGTATCAATGGTCATCCTCTTCAAGTTATTGTTGAGGATACGGTGGGAGATGAAACAAAAGCAGTAACAGCCGTAAAGAAACTCATTGAGAGAGATAAAGTCCTGGCAATAATTGGTCCTTCACGAAGTGGAACTACTCTGGCAGTGATTCCTATAGTACAAAGAGCAAAGGTTCCCTTAATTTCCTGCGCAGCTGCTGAAGCTATAGTCATCCCAGTGAAACAATGGGTATTTAAAACTCCCCAGAAAGATAGTGATGCGGTAATAAGAATTTACGAATATATGAGGGAACATGGAATATCTAAAGTGGCTATTATAACAGGAACTACAGGATTTGGTGACCAGGGACGTAAGCAGCTAAAAAAAATGGCTCCTGATTATGGAATTACCATAGTAGCTGATGAAACTTACGGTCCTAAGGATACAGATATGACAGTGCAATTAACAAAAATTAAAGGAACTAAAGCTCAGGCTGTGATAAACTGGTCCATAGTGCCAGCTCAGGCTATTGTGGTAAAGAATATGCGGCAATTAGGAATGACCATTCCTCTCTTCCAGAGCCATGGATTTGGGAATATTAAGTATGTTCAGGCAGCTGGAAAGGCAGCGGAGGGAATTATCTTTCCTGCAGGAAGGTTACTTGCTGTGGATACCCTTCCCAATGATAATCCTCAAAAAGAGGTTTTATCTCGTTACAAAAAGGAATATGAAGCTAAATATGGTGAAAGTGTTAGCACTTTTGGAGGACACGCCTGGGATGCACTGCACTTAGTAATCTTAGCTTTAAGAGCAGTAGGGCCTGATCGAGCTAAGATAAGAAACTTCATTGAAAATGTAAAAGGATTTGTGGGCACAGGAGGAATATTTAATTATTCGCCTGATGATCACACAGGATTAACTAAAGAAGCATTTGAAATGCTTACAGTGAAAAATGGAAAGTTTGTCGTTTTAAAGTAAAAAATGAGCTTAGGTTCTCAGATATTACAATACCTTTTTACCGGCATTACCGTAGGTAGCATTTACGGAATGGTTGCTCTCGGTTTTAATATAATTTATAACTCTACTGGGATCATTAACTTAGCGCAAGGGGAGTTTGTAATGTTGGGGGGGATGATTATGATCTCCTTAACCACAACTTTCAAGCTCCCCCTACCCTTAGGTTTTCTTATATCAGTCCTATTAGTAACTATGATAGGAGCAGCGTTTGAGAGATTGGCTATTCACCCTTTAAAAAATCCTTCCGTGATTACCCTTATTATTATTACGGTAGCAGGCTCCATCCTTTTTAAAGGAGGGGCAATGTTTCTATGGGGTAAAGGAACTTTTACTTTACCTGCCTTTTCAGGAGAGAAACCCATTTTCATTCTCGGAGCTACTATACTTCCTCAAACTTTATGGATACTGGGAATTATGGGTATCGTGGTTCTTCTTCTCACTCTCTTTTTTTCCTTTACTCAGGCAGGAAAAGCAATGAAAGCTTGTGCCGTCAACCGAGAAGCGGCTAATCTTATGGGAATCAATGTGAAGGTAATGGTTCTCTTTTCTTTTGCCCTTAGCGCCGCCATAGGAGCTGTTGCAGGAATTATTATTGCTCCAATCTCTCTTATGGACTATAACCGAGGAACTATGTTAGCTGTAAAAGGATTCTGTGCTGCTGTATTAGGAGGACTGGGAAGTAATTTAGGGGCAATAACAGCTGGTTTTATCATTGGCATTATGGAATCTTTAGGAGCAGGTTTCATTTCTTCGGGATATAAGGATGCAATTGCTTTAGTAGTACTACTGGTGGTTCTATTTGTCAAGCCCAGTGGAATACTGGGAAATAAAGAACGCAGCCAACTCAAAAAATTTTAAATAATAAAGAAACTAATGGGAAAGAAAAATCTACTTTCACTGTTGATTTTAAGTATAGTAGTAATGATACTGCCCCTAATAATTAATAACCCCTACTACTTAAGTATATTGATCTTTGTGGGTATTTACAGTTTAATTACTATAGGATTGAGTCTTCTTATGGGCTATGCAGGCCAGATTTCATTGGGACAAGCAGCTTTCTTTGGATTGGGCGCCTATACTTCAGGGATCCTTACCACTAAATTTGCTCTCTCACCCTGGATTGCTTTAATAATAGCTATTTTTGTTACAGCAGGGGTTGCTTTTCTCATTGGGATACCTGCTCTCAAACTAAAAGGTCACTACTTAGCTATGGCTACCTTAGCTTTTGGTCAGATTATCTTCATTATATTTAATCAAGAGATTACCTATACAGGTGGTCCCTCAGGTTTTGGACAAATTCCCTACTTTAAACTGGGAAAGTTTATGCTTGACTCTGACTTTCGATACTATTACTTTGTTTGGATCATTGTTTTGATAACGCTAACTCTTTCTCTAAATCTCATCCATTCAAGAGTGGGTCGAGCTCTTCGATCTATTCATGGAGGTGAGATAACAGCTAATATTATGGGAGTAAACACAGCGAGATACAAAATTGATGTGTTTGTTCTTAGCGCTGTTTATGCTTCTATCGCTGGTAGCCTTTACGCTCATTTTGTAACTTTTCTTAGTCCAGGTACATTTGGCTTCTCCTTTTCCATAGCTTTGCTTACTATGGTTGCAGTAGGAGGAATGGCCAGTGTATGGGGAGCAATCATGGGAACAGCTCTTCTTACCATTCTTCCCGAATTCCTAAGGATATTTCATGACTATGACATTCTCATCTATGGAAGCACACTTCTTTTTATTATGATCCTCTTGCCGGAAGGATTCTTTATAGGGTTATTTAATTTAATTCGTAAAGGTAATTTGCCTCAAAGTCATTTATTAAAAAAGTTATTAGAAACTCGAAGATGAACACTATTTTAGAAGTTATTGGGTTACGAAAAGAATTTGGTGGAATAACAGCTCTTGATGGGGTAAATTTTAAAGTAAGTAATCATCAGATCAAAGCTATAATTGGCCCTAATGGAGCTGGGAAAACTACCTTATTTAACATTATCTGTGGACTTTACTATCCTACTTCTGGCATAATAAAATTCAAGAATAGTAAAATCAACGGCTTAAAGCCATATCTTATTGCTAAAAAGGGTATTTGTCGTACCTTTCAGAATATTCAAATTTTTGAAAATATGTCGGTATTGGAAAATGTAATGATTGGCCGCCACTGTAGAACCAAATCTGAAATCCTACCTGCTATGATAAAGCTAAAAAAAACTCGTTATGAGGAAAGGGAAGCTCGTGCCTTTGCCCAAGAAATGTTAGCTTTTGTAGGTCTTGAAACTAAAGCATTTAAATTATCTTCCAATCTTAATATTCGAGAACAAAGGCTGCTGGAATTTGCCAGGGCCTTAGCTACTGAACCTGAATTACTCCTTCTGGATGAGCCAGCATCTGGATTAAATATTCGAGAAACTGAAGCAATGACAGAGCTTATCTGTAAAATTCGTGATAGTGGAGTTACAATTCTTTTAGTAGAACATGATATGAGTGTAGTTATGGAAATTTCGGATGAGGTAATAGTTCTTAACTCTGGTAAAGTTTTAGCAGAAGGAACGCCGGAGAAAATCCAAAATAATGAGGCAGTTATTGCTGCCTACCTGGGTGAGGAGTAAACCCTGAAATATTTTAAAGTAGAGGAAATTAGAAATTGTTGATCATACGGAGTCTTAAGAGTTTTTATGGTCGCCTGTGTGCCTTAAAAGGAATTTCTCTGCACATAAGGAAAGGTGAAATAGTTGGTTTAATTGGTGCAAATGGAGCCGGAAAGACCACATTATTAAATTCTATTATGGGATTATTATCTTCAAAAAAGGGAGAAATTTTATTTTTCGAGGAGAATATTACTAAATATTCCCCTCGACAGATAATTAAGCTTGGGATTAGTTTGGTGCCGGAGGGAAGACAGCTCTTTGCTCCCCTTACAGTTATGGATAATCTTATTTTAGGAGCTTATCATCGTTATCAAAAGGATGGAAAAGCAAAAATTCGAGCTGATTTGGAGGTTATATTTGGACGTTTTCCTATTTTAAGGGAAAGAAAAAAACAACCAGCCGGAACTCTTAGTGGTGGTGAACAACGGATGTTAGCTATTGGTAGAGCACTTATGGCTAAACCCAGACTTCTTTTAATGGATGAACCCTCTACAGGGCTTGCTCCAGTTATAGGAAGAGAAGTCTTCCACATCATCTCTGAATTGCGTGAACAGGGTACTACTATCCTTCTTGTAGAACAAAATGCCAAAGCCGCTCTGAAAATAGTTGATAGGGCTTATGTTATGGAAACAGGTAGAATCGTTGCCCAGGGAAATCCCAATGACCTTATAAATAATCAGGAAGTAAAAAGGGCCTATTTAGGTAAAGAATATAAGAAAATATGGGAATAAATAAAAATAAGAAGGCATAGATGAGCATTTGGAACAAGCAATATGAAAGTATGGATAGAGATGAAATAGAGCAATTGCAGCTGGAAAGGCTTGAGATAACTGTTACTCGTGCCTATCGAAACGTAGCTTTTTACCGAAAGTTGTTTGACCGCATAGGTTTAATGCCAGAGGAAATTAATTCTATGAAGCGACTTACTATGATACCCCTTACCAATAAAGATGCCCTGTCTAAAAGTTATCCTTACGGGATGTTTGCTGTTCCTCTGCGAGAGATAGTGCGACTTCAATGTACCTTAGGTACTACGGGTGAACCCATCGTAGTTGGATATACAAAAAATGACCTTGAGCATTGGACCGAAATATGTGCCCGTGTTCTTTCAGCTGGAGGAATAAACAAAAATGATGTAGTGCAAATCTGCCTTGACTATGGTCTTTTTGGAGGAGCGCTTGGATTCCACTATGGCGCAGAACTGATAGGCGCCTCAGTTATACCTGCTTCTAACCTTGATCCAGCTCGACAACTGGCAATAATGCGAGACTATCATACAACTGCTTTAATATCTACACCCAGTTTTGCCTTGAGATTAGCAGCAATCATTCAGGAACAAGGAGTTAGTCCAGCTGATCTTTGGCTTAAAATTGGACTATTCACTGGTGAGCCTTTCCCGGAGACGACAAGGAAAAAGATTGAAGAAGATTTAAATATTGTAGCTACAGAAAATTATGGACTAAGCGAAATAACTAATCCTGGTGTAGCTGTAGAATGTGAGGAGAAAAACGGCCTTCATATCTTTGAGGATCAATTTATTCCTGAAATAATTGACCCTTATACCGAGAAAGTATTACCCCTGGGCCAAGAAGGAGAGCTGGTTCTTACCACTATAACTAAGGAGGGTTTTCCTCTTATTCGCTATCGCACAGGAGACATTACCTCTCTGGATATATCACCTTGCAGATGTGGACGCAACTTGATTCGCATGAAGAAAGTTAAGGGTAGAACTGATAATATGGTAACTGTCAATGGTGTGAACTTCTTTCCTTCACAGATTGAACAAATCCTTACTAAAATCGAAGGAGCTGAACCACATTTTAATCTTTATATAAATAAAGAAGGTACTCAGGATATTCTGGAAGTTTCAGTAGAGGTCTCTGAGAAAATTTTCTTTGATGAAATGAAAAAGCTTGTGGAGATAAAAACTAATATAGAAAGTGAGATTTATCGCCAGGTCGGTATTAAAGCACAGGTTAAATTGGTTGAGCCCACTTCACTTAGGAAGAAGTAAAAAATGGATAAAAATTCTCTTGACCTTATAAAAAAGAAATTAAAGAAGGACCCTTACGGTGCTTTTTTAGGTATTAAATTGGGGAATGTTGAAAAGGGTTATGCCAAAGTGAGTTTAGTAGTAAGAGAGAATTTTCTAAACTTTTTAGGCTATATTCATGGTGGGCTTATCTTCTCCCTGGCGGATCAGGCTTTTGCTGTGGCATCTAATTCAGGAGGAGTAACCTCTCTTGCTCTTCAGATGAACATAAATTATATGAGAGCACCTTCCATGGGAGATACCCTTATTGCTGAGGCTAAAGAGGAATACTTAACATCCAGAATTGGGCTTTATCAGATAAAAGTGGAAAATTCTTCTCATCAGCTTATAGCTAAGGCTCAAGGTATAGTTT
>JAGHCO010000016.1 GCA_021160405.1 Candidatus Aerophobota bacterium | reverse complement strand
GTGTTGAGGATATGGAAAAAATTATAAAAAGGGCATTAAAGGTTTTTCCGAAGAAAAATTTCTGGATAAATCCGGATTGTGGTTTGAAAACAAGAGGATGGAAAGAGACAATGTCTGCATTAAAAAATTTGGTAGGACTGGCCAGGAGGCTAAGAGAGGAGGGAATATGAAAATACTGTTGATTTCACCAACATGGAAAAAAGAGACAAAAGTTAAGAGAATGGGCAGAAATAGAATCTTTAAAGTTCCTCCCCATAATCTCCTTATTGTATCTGCATTGACTCCTAAAGATATAGAAGTGGAGATAATTGATGAGAATATAGAGGAGATAGATTTTGATAAGAAGGCTAATCTGGTAGGGATAACTACTATGACTGCCTCCTGTCCACGTGCTTACGAAATAGCAGATACATTTAGAGAAAGAGGAATTCCGGTGATCTTTGGAGGGATACATGCTACAGTTTTACCTGAAGAAACAGCTCAGCATGCAGATGCAGTAGTAATAGGAGAGGCAGAAGGATTATGGGAGAAGTTAATTGAGGATTTTAAAAAGGGAGGAAAGCAAGCACTGGATAAGTTCTACAAGAGTTCACAGAGGCCAGATCCTGTAAAAATACCTATTCCCAGAAGAGAGCTCATTAAGGATAAGGGTTATCTTCTTAGTCGTTTCCTGCAACTCACAAGGGGCTGTCCCTTTGATTGTAGTTTTTGTTCAGTCTCTAAATTTTTTGGCAAGAAATATCGTTTTCGTCCTATAAAAAAAGTAATAGAAGAGATTAGAGGTATGATAGGTAAACCTCTAAAAACGCGCTTTCTTGGATTTCTCGATGATAACATTGTGGGAAATATTAACTATGCCAGAGAGCTGTTTAAGGCTTTGATACCCTATAAGCTTCTATGGATAGGGCAGTCTTCTATAAATATAGCTCAGCATGGAGATGTTCTGCAGTTAGCGGCAGCCAGTGGATGCAAAGGATTATTTATTGGTTTTGAATCAATCTCTGAGGCTTCTTTATTGGAAGCTAATAAATCTCAAAATAAGATAAAATTTTACGAGAGGGCTATTAAAAAAATCCACCAGTTTGGAATATCAATTGAGGGAGCCTTTATCTTTGGCTTTGATCATGATGATAAAAGTATCTTTAAAAAAACAGTACAGTTTATAGAGAGGGTGAAGTTAGATGCTGTTCAATTCAGCATTCTTATTCCTTTGCCAGGGACAAGATTATATGAAAAATTAGAAAAAGAAGATAGAATTATAGATAGAAATTGGTCAAATTATGATCTTGCTCATGTGGTTTTTCAACCAAAATTAATGACTCCTCAGGAGTTAAAGCAAGGATTTGACTGGGCCTATCAGAGAATCTATCGTCTTTCCTCTATTTTTAAGAGATTAAGCGGCTTATATAGGGGAAGAAGGTGGAAATATTTACTTCCCGGTCTTACTTTAAACTTAGGTTATAGAAGGACCTTTAAAGGAAAAGAAAAAAGATAAGTTTAATATTGGAGGATTAAGAAATGTCACAGGTTAAATTAAATATAAAATTGTTGGAAATGACACAAAATGCCATTTCTATTATATATGCTGCTTGCAGACAGTGTTATTCTACTAAATTTGCAGGCGAAATTTTTGAAGAGAAAAAAGATGATATGAAAAAACAAGAAGAATTTATCAAAAAAGTAGTTAAGTCCGGGCATGAGAGTCCTTTAGAGCATGTAAAATTTACCTTTGCAATAGAGGGTGTATCCAGAGCTCTCACCCATCAGTTAGTTAGACACAGAATAGCTTCCTACTCTCAACAGAGCCAAAGATATGTAAAAGAGACAAATTTTGACTATATAATTCCTCCCTCAATTGAAGAAGATGAAACCTTAAGGGATGAATTTGTAAAAGTTATGGGAAAGATTCAGACAAGTTACAATAAAATACTAAAAAAATTTAAAGAAAAGGGTATCGTTGGTGAAAAGGCAAATCAGGATGTAAGATTTATTCTTCCTCAAGCAGCTGAGACCAAGATAGTTGTAACAATGAACTGTCGAGAACTGCTTCATTTTTTTGAACAGAGATGCTGCGCAAGGGCTCAATGGGAAATCAGGAATCTCGCAAATAAAATGCTTGAGATATGCAAAGAGCATTTGCCAGCAGTTTTTTCAAATGCAGGAGCAAAATGTGAAAGATTAGGATACTGTCCTGAGGGAAGAAAATTTACCTGCGGCAAGTATCCTTTGAAAGAGGATGTAATAAAGAAGAGGTAGGTAATGTCAAAACTCTCATGAAAGATTCTACTTAAAAGGTGGACAGGGTAAGCAATTTCCTCCCCCTTGAGGGAGGAGGCATCTATCATTTTCCTTTTCTCCCCTCCCTTGAGGGAGGGAATTAAGGGGAGGGTGAAGGTGTTTGAGGTGGGGGTGAAAAAAAGATAAAGGAAACTTTTAACCCCTCACCCTGACCCTCTCCCGCAGGGGGAGAGGGAAAAGGAATTTGACAATACCAAAAGATAAAAGAGGGGGACGAAATGAGGGGATATGTTCAAGTATACACGGGAGATGGGAAAGGTAAGACAACAGCGGCTTTTGGGCTTGCCTTAAGGGCAGCTGGTGCAGGGCTGAAGGTTTATATTGGTCAGTTCCTTAAAAATGGAATCTATAGCGAGCTTAAATCTATAGATAGATTTAAAGGTCTTATTAAGATAGAGCAATTTGGAGGGAGACGTTTTATAGGACGGGAAATTAAAGAAGAAGATAGGGAACTTGCCAAAAAAGGATTTGAGAGAATAAAAGAAATTATTTTTAGCGGAGAATACGATGTGGTTATTTTAGATGAGATTAATGTTGCTTTATATCTTAAGCTATTGCCTGAGAAAGATTTATTAGATGTGATTAAGGATAAGCCATCTCATGTTGAGTTGGTTTTAACAGGAAGATATGCCTCTCCTCAAATTATCCAGGTAGCTGACCTTGTTACTGAAATGAGGAAGATAAAGCATTATTTCTCAAAAGGAGTCAA
The DNA here is from genome assembly GCA_021160405.1 of Candidatus Aerophobota bacterium. Classification (GTDB taxonomy): domain Bacteria; phylum Aerophobota; class Aerophobia; order Aerophobales; family JAGHCO01; genus JAGHCO01. The sequence goes on along the minus strand of JAGHCO010000016.1, from coordinate 7,922 downwards.
AGCAAGAAAAGGAATTGAGAAATGAATGCTTCAAGAGTTATTATAGCTGGAACTCACAGCGGAGTTGGGAAGACGACTTTTACCCTGGGTATCATTCTTGTCTTTAAAGAAAGAGGGTTATCTGTCCAATCCTACAAGACTGGCCCGGATTACATTGATCCCAGCTATCACTCTTATGCTACAGGAAGGAGTTCTCGGAATCTTGATTCTATGCTTCTTTCTCGCGATAAGATTTTAGAGTTTTTTGAAAGATGTTCCAGAAAAGTAGATATCTCTGTTATTGAAGGGGTAATGGGATTTTTCGATGGTGTTGATGCTTACAATGAAAAGGGGAGCACTTCACATCTTGCAAAAATTTTAAAAGCTCCAGTTATTCTTATCATAGATGCTAGAGCTATGTCGCGTAGCGCAGCAGCAGTAGCTTATGGTTTTTCAAAGTTTGAAAGGGGTTTAAAAATTTCTGCTTTTTTGCTTAACAAAATTGGCAGTGAAAAGCACTTCAAGATGGTAAAAGAATCTATAGAGAAAAAGACAAAAACCCCTGTCCTGGGATACCTGCCTCAAGATGAGAATTTAAAATTGCCAGAGAGGCATTTAGGTCTTGTTCCAGCATGGGAAAAGAAGGTGATAGATCCCTATCAAGATAGGCTTTCTAAGTATATAGAAAAATATGTAGATATTAAGGAAATTTTAAAGATTGCTCAAAAAGCACCTCCCCTTCCCTCTTTTAAAAGATCGGTCTTTATTAAGGAAACTCCTTTCCCAAAGGTAATAATTGCTCTTGCATTAGATGAAGCATTCCACTTTTATTATGAGGATAATTTGGATATTTTAAAGCACTATGGGGCAAAGATAGTTACATTTAGTCCCCTAAAAGATAAGGAGTTGCCTTTAGAAGCAAATGGAATTTATATTGGCGGTGGATTTCCTGAGCTTTTTGCAAAAGAGCTCTCAGATAATTATCTTCTCAAAGAGGATATCCGCAAAAAAGCAAAAAGAGGAATGCCCATTTATGCAGAGTGTGGTGGTTTAATGTATCTTGTAGAAAAGATTTCTAATTTTAAAGAAGAAAAGTTTGCTATGGTTGGTATCCTACCAGGACAGGTTAATATGGGAAAAAAATTAAGTGCACTGGGATACTGTAATATAAAACTATTACAGAACACTATATTAGGGGAAAAAGGTGAGAGTATAAAGGGTCATATTTTTCACTGGTCATACCTTACACTTCCCTCTTCAGAAAAAGTAACATTTGTCTATGAGGTAGAAAAATCAGGTAGAAAATTTTACGATGGTATTTCAAAGAATAATGTTTTGGCAAGTTATGTCCATATTCACTTTGGTTCAAAGGTTTCCTGTGCAAGGAATTTTGTTAACAGATGTTTTAAATACTCACGTTACAAAAAGGAGTAATGTCAAAAATTAAACAAGGAGGAAAAAGTTGTTTACAATTATTGCAGAGCGCATCAATATGACCAGGAAAAGTATTAGAGAGAAGGTATGGAAGAGGGACGCTGATTTTATTGCTTCTGAGGCAGACAGGCAAACTAAGGCAGGTGCTACCCACATAGATGTTAATGCTGGTGGTGATCCGGCAAAAGAAGTAGATGATATGAGATGGTTAACCGAGGTAGTATCAAAGGCAACGCAGCTTCCTCTTGTATTTGATTCAACCAATCCCAAAGCAATTGAAGAAGGAGTGAAAATATGCAACAGAGATGGGACTATAATAAATTCTATAACCGGAGAAAAAGCACGCATTGAGGGGATCTTGCCTCTGGTAAAGAAATACAAGACAGGTGTAATTGCTCTAACAATGGATGATAATGGTATGCCAGAAGACTTGCAGGGTAGAGTAGAAATTGCAAGAAAGTTAGTAAAAATAGTTGAATCTGAAGGCATCCCTTTAAATAAAGTTTACTTTGATTATCTTGTCCGTCCTGCATCAACTAATCCAGGGCAGGCAAAGTTTATCTTAGAAGCTATTGCTGTAACCAGAAAAGAATTTCCACAAGCCCACATTGCTCTTGGATTGTCAAACATCTCTTTTGGACTCCCTATCCGTAATAATTTAAATAAAGCTTTTCTGGCTATGCTTATTGGGGCTGGATGTGATGGGGCGATTATTGATCCATCCGAGCCTGGAATGATGAGCACTTTACTTTCAGCCCAGGCGGTGCTTGGATTGGATGAGTATTGTATGAATTATATTTCTGCATACAGGGAAGGAAAGTTAAAATAACAATTTTAAGGTGATGGAAAGTGTAATTATTTTACTTCTATCCTTTGTTATTGATCTTACCATAGGAGAGTATCCCCGCTTCATTCATCCTGTAATTTGGATAGGTAAGGTTATCTCCTTAGAGTTAAGATTTGCTCCTAAGAAAAATTGGTATGCTCAGCTCATCTATGGCTGTGTAATAGTGATATTAACAGTAGCTATTTTTTCTGTGCCTATCTATTTTCTTTTATCTTATCTTAAGAATGTTAGCACATTAGCCTATATTTTAATTGCTGGGTTTGTGTTTAAGTCAGCTTTCTCAGTTAAGGAGCTACGGAAGGCAGCATTAAGGGTAAAGGAGCTACTTGAGAGAGGTGATTTAAAAGAGGCACGAGCTAAAATGAAGTCTTTAGTTAGCAGGGATGTAGATAGGCTTAATAAACCACTTTTAGTATCAGCTACAGTAGAATCGGTGGCAGAGAATATTTGTGATAGCTTTGTAGCTCCTGTCTTTTATTTTCTTTTCCTTGGAGTGCCGGGAGCTATAGCTTATCGTGTAGTGAATACTTTTGATGCTAGAATTGGGTATCATGGGAAATATGAGTATTTAGGGAAATTTTCTGCCAGGCTGGATGATGTGTTAAATTTTATTCCAGCAAGGATCTCTGGGGTACTTCTGGTTATAGCTACTTATCTGTGCAAAGGAAATGGCAGAGGTGCCTGGCAAGTTATGCTTCACGATCATAAAAAAACTGATAGTCCCAATGCTGGTTGGCCAATGAGTGCTATTGCCGGGGCACTTTCAGTTCAGTTGGAAAAGGTAGGGCACTACAGGTTAGGAAACGCCAACAACTCCCTGTCCCCCCGGCTCGTTATTTCTGAGATAAATATAGCAAAGATATCTATCTTACTTTGGATTTTACTTTGTCTGGTAATTATAGGAATAGGTAAGATTCTCAACTGCTGATTTTAACTAATCTTTTTATAGCTTTTATCTTTTCACTTCTTCCAATTTTCGCCTCTTTTAGTGCTTGCCTAAGAGTTTGGATAGTCTCATCATAAGTAGATTTATCTACAGGATAAGGATAACCATCTTTTCCTCCATGAGCAAAACTGTAAGTAGCTGGATCTTTAAAACTTGGCTTTGCTCCGTAAAGCAAATCTGCTACTAAAGCTAAAGCTCTTATAGTTTTAGCTCCCACTCCCCTTGTCCCTAAAAGCTCTTCAAAACTTTCAGGTGATTTTTCATACGCTAACTGGAGAGTTTTTTCTAATCTCTCAGGGTGTATATCTTCCAGGGAAAAATTAGGAAAAGGGGCAAATTTTACTCTTTTAATTGTTTTTAGTTCCTTAATTATGCGGGAAGGATGCTCTCGAGAAAGGAGAGTAGATGTAGATCTGGATTTATCGCTTTCTTTGGCTACCATATTTAATCCTTCTTTTTTTAAATCACAGCATATAGCAGAATGAGGCTCACATACAAAGCTTTTTACCTTTTCTCCTATCCAGTGATACCTTCTGGCATACCTTAAATTTTCATTCATTCCCTGTTGAATAACTGCCCATTTACCAGATTTGGTGAATATAAAACAATGATGATAGAGCTGAAAACCATCCTGAAGAGCAGATGTATCTACTTTGGCTACCATTCTACTGGCATAGATTAAGGGATGAGGATTTAAAGAAGTTAAATCTCCTACTTTAAGAATTTCCTGAGGAGTTTTACGGGATGCCTTTCCTTTTCCTCCCACTACAAAAATATCCAGCTCCTTTTCCAGCCCCCTTACCCCTTCTTTCAAGGCTCCACAAACAGTGGTAGTTAGCCCCGATGAGTGCCAGTCAAATCCTAAAACACATCCAAAAGCTTGAAACCACAAGGGATCGGAAATTTTCCTCAAAAACTGCTCAGGTCCATATTCACTAACAATAGCTATAGTAATCTCCCGGGCAAGGTTTCTCATCCGGGTAAAAAGCCAGGCAGGAGCTCTGCCATAATGTAGAGGTAGATCAGCTATCCCTGTCCTTTTCATTTTCTTTTAACCATTCAGCCACCAAGGCACGAACACACCAAGAAAACCTTTTCTTAAAATTTTCAGCATCCTCTGCGCCTTCAGTGGTTAATTTTTTTTAGCAATGGATCCTTCTTTGTCCAATAGAGGTTTAAAATTTATATCACTTCTTTGTGTCTTGGTGACTTAGTGGCTAAACAGTTACTATATTTTTTAAATAATCTCGGTAAATTGTATCCCAGGAATAATTCCTCACCACTTTTTTAAACATAAAAAATGTTGGTTGATGGTTAATATACTCCAAGATTCTTTGTGCTATAAGAGAAGGGGAATCTTTTAAGTCAAATTTGAGGGTAAAATCATCCAAAATTTCAGAAAGGGGCTCTATATTGCTGCAGACAATAGGCAGTTTCATAGCACCTGCTTCTAAAAGGGGAATTCCAAATCCTTCTTGAGATGAGGTGAGAAGCAATAAGTCACAGATAGAGTAAAGATTTTTTATCTCTTGATAGTCCATTTTAAGAGCATACTCCTCCTTTAAATCTTGAATAAAAATTATATCTTCCTCTACTTTTAGCTTGCGGGAGAGCTGATGTATATAGTTAGAATATCTGGAAGCTTCAGGATTATGAGGATCAGGGGAAGCGGTAATTAAAAATTTACAATTCTTACCCATCTTTTTAAATTCTTTTACAACTTTAATTCCCAGCTCGTAGTTTTTACGCTTTAATATACGGGAAGGGAAAAACATAACCAGATCAGCATCAAATAGCTTCTTATCCTGGGCTAATTTCCAGATGGGGCCAGATAAGTTTAAAAAAGATTTAATATCTATTCCATTGGGTACAACTTTAATGTAATCCTCTTTTATCCTAAACAGATTAGAAAGCTGCCTTTTCCTTAACTGGGAAATAGTGATATACTCGGCTTTTTTATTGAATCTACTTAAAAGGCTCCAGGGATAATCCTGAGGTTTTTTTATTAGTTGCAGGTAAGAAGGATTAGTTAAGGTGGCATCGTGACACCAGATGTAAAATTTTATTTTAGAGAAAGAATCATTAATAATTTCATTTAGAGCAGATGTTAGGGCAAGGTTAAAATGCATAGTCATCACATTATGGATTATGCATACATCTACATCTTTTAGTGTTTCTTTTATCCTGCGAGAAATTACCTCTTTTAGCTGATAGAATTTCTCTGAAACTATTCCTTGCTTTAATTCCTCATCTATATTAGGATAGCTGTGAGAAAGAGATTTAATCTCTGGAATTATCTTTATCTCAATATTTGGAGTATTTTCCTCCCCCTCTCCAGTTATAATTCTTACCTGGTGATGGTCCTTAACAAATAGCTTAGCATGAAAGCGAATTACAAATTCTACCCCCCCCACTACTGGAGGATAGGAGTAGTGAATCAGGGCAATTTTTTTACTCATTTTTCAATTAGTGAATCAAACCTCTTTTTTCTCTATACTCTTTGATTTCAATCATAGGTGCTCTTTCCACAAAAGTGAATTTTTCTCGCTTTAAAATGATCTCTTCTCCCCGTATTTTAGCTAAATTGAAGCTTTCTTCAATTTGCTTGTTTATAGATATAACTCCTTGCTGCTGAAGTCGAGTAAAAAAAGTGTGCATAATAGCAAAGGACATTTTTTCCAGCTCATCCAATCCTCGGTTTCTATGAACTCTTTTATCCATATCTACCTGAGCTAAGCTTTCCAATCCCCATTTCTCATAAATATCTATTAACAGTCCTACCTCTATTCCATAGCCTACACGAAAGGGGAGCTTTTCAAGAATTTCTCTTCTACCAGCATATTCACCAGAAAGAGGCTGGAGAAATCCGGAAAGTTCAGGATAAAAGTTTGCCAGAAGAGGGCGAACCAAAATTTTTGTAACTCTTCCCCCGCCTGAAGGTCTCATTCGTTTCCCAACTTTTAAGGGTCTTTCGTAAAATGCCTTGACATAATTTAAATGGTCATATTTTAAGAGAGGACCCACAAGACCATAGGCAAATTTAGGATGGATATTTTTAATATCTGCATCTATCCACAGGATTATATCCCCTTTTAAAAGATAAAGACTTTTCCAGAGATTCTCTCCTTTACCTTGAATAACTCCGTATTGTGGTAGACATTCAGAAGCTAAATATACATCAGCTCCAGCTTCCCCAGCAATTTCTCTGGTATGGTCGGTAGAGCCTGAATCTATAACGGCAATCTCATCCAATAAGGGATAGCGTATCTGCAGCTCATCTCTCATAATTTTAATTTCCTCACCTATAGTTTTCTCTTCATTTAGGGTAGGAAAGCCAAGACTAATTTTTAAATCCTTTTTTTCTTTTAGCTGTATTAATCGTTTTATATTAGAAAAAGAGGAGTGATGATAAGTGTTTGTCCTAAGCCAATTATCTAATTTTGTTTTCCATCCCAAAATTCCTCACCTCCAAGCTTATGGCTCTTGTAAATATTCAGTGAAGCACGTATATCATAACAGGTAAGAGCCTGTCCTACGCTTATTGTTCACCTCTGGTAGGACGGGCGTCTCGCCTGTTCTATCTCCTAAAAGATTGTTTCAGACTTTCATCCCTCACAGATAACGGGGCTCACTGAGGATTTACTAGCCTTGTTGCTATTAGTCATTAATTATTGCGTAAAGCAGAGTATTTCATGGGAGAATCGGGAGTGAATTCGTGTAGAGTTGGCAAATAGTTACTAATCCTTTTATATTATACTAAAAACAACACAGAAAGTCAAATTTACGAATGGAGAGCTTTCAAATGGTTTACTAAGTATTTACCAAGATAGTGAGAGAATTTTTATTTGTTTAGCCAACAAGCCAGCAGGGGATAAAATAAACTAAGATGCCATCATATTTTCTACTGCCGATAAAATCCTTTGTAACTACAAAAGCATAAGGAGGCTTGTAGTTTTGGAGAAAATTTCTCATACTTCTGGAAATACTTGGACTTTTAAAACTACGGTACTTTACCTCAACAGGTATGAGCAAATCCGATTTCACCACAAAATCTACCTCAGCTTTTGAAAGTGACCTCCAGAAGAAAACATTGGTTAAGGAAGACTTATTCTTTAAAAGTTGAGAAAACACTACATTTTCGACAATTTCTCCTCTGTCAGCTCGGAAGTTTAATGGGGTAAAATCACTCAGTATAGAGTTTCGCAGGCCTGTATCTTGCATATAAATTTTAGGCATTTTCGTTATCTCTTTACGTTTGTTAGTAAAATAAGGTAACAGTAATGTTATGATAAATGTATTCTCCAATAAAAACAGATACTTTTTAACCGTTTGTTTGCTGATACCTAAGCTCGAAGATAATTCTGCTATGTTAATAAGCTTGCCACATTGTGCTGCACTCAGTTGTATTAACCTGTTAAAACCTGTTATATTATCAATGCGCGATAGATCCTTAATATCTTTGCGAATATAAGAATTAACTATTTCTAAAAGCAACTCAGCCTTATCATTTTTATCGTGATTTAAAACAACTGCTGGATATCCTCCATATAAAGCAAATTCTTCATACATAAGGTTAAGCTCATTGGTATGAAATCTTATCTGGTCTGGATTAAGTGCTTGTATAATTTTGATATTAGCAAAAACAGATTTGGGGAGCATTTGTGCTAATCTATGCTGGTTCTTGAAGATAAGAAATTCTCTAAAACTTAGAGTAGG
>JAGHCO010000032.1 GCA_021160405.1 Candidatus Aerophobota bacterium | reverse complement strand
TCCCAAGGGGTTCCTTCCGCCTCAAAACAAATACAAGGATACTCAGGATTCTTAACAGCAGCTAAAGCCTGAGGATAAATATGACCCTTAACTACACTAGACAATGTAGAATCAGATAAAAGATTTTTATATACAAGATCCTCTACCATCTCCTCCTCCTCCTCGGTGCCCTGAGGAAAACATACTTAGAAGCAATATTCCGAGAGATAGCAGCATTAATCCTTGCATTAGCTAATCTATTAACCCCAGGAGGAATACCTTTTCCTCTTATCATAAACTTAGATGCTATCTTTCCAGCAACCATAGTATTATAAAATCTCGTTCCATATATTGGAAAACTACCAGAAGCCATAACCTCTATATTTCTTGCCCTTCTCGCTGATCTATAAAGCATACCACTAAGAGCAGTATCCCCATAAACTTTACTCATCCATTTAGTTACACGAGCAAGTGTATATAGATTAACAACAATCCTATGTAACCAGTCCATCTCCCTCATAACTTTAGGCTTAATTACAGTTTCGCCCTCTTTCTCTATAGTTTCCTTTATAAAATTCCTACGTATCATCCTTTCTGTACCATAAATAACATGCCCAGTATAAGGACATACAGAAGGATAAAACCCATAAGCTATATACCAACCCTTCTTGGACTTACCCCTTTTCATACCTAAAGATGAAACAAGCTGACCGGTATGCTTGTGGACAAGATAAGGTTTTTCTGGATGAGGATTCATAGGATCTCGTACAGAATACATATAACGCCACTTACCATTAGCATCTTTATATCGAAAATCCTTTAAACTATGACAAGTAGCAGAAGCATTTGCCTTGATTTTCTGCATTAAAGAATCCCCAACCTCAGATTGTATCTTATTACCAGATAGTTGATAAACAACCTGAAGATTACCTAAGAAAAAAGCAAGATCAGCCAATCCTGAGAAATCAACACCTAAGTTCATTTATAGAATCCTGGCTCCTTTAGTTTATTTCTCCTTGCAAGCTCTTTCATCTTCTTTTCCATATCTTTCTGATTCCTCCCTGCTAAACCAACCTTTACACCTTCAGAGACAAAAGGTGATATTCCCTTCAGGATATTCCTTACACTTTTGCCATATGGACTATTAGGGGATGCAATTGATGCTGCCTGCATCAACCAATCCCTTGCTTTTCTTAAATAGATCAGCCCTAATTCCTTCCTAGGAAGCATAAAATCTGGTTTCAGCTTTGCAGCTTTTTCAAGATACCTTATCCCAGTCTCTTCATCACCATCATTTATATAATGCAGAGCAAGGTTAAACCAAGGTCTTGGATCTTTCCTATTCTTCTCAAGCTGTCTTTGATTCATCCTGAAATAAAGATCAAGTTTTTTCTGAACAAAGTGCTTCCCTTTAAGATAACCATGATGAATAAGAGGTTTTGGGAATCTGCCTATCTTCAAATTACCTTTTTCCTTTATAGAATCTTCAATTGTCTCATGGCATATCCCAGTATAATATAGACCTAAATTGTTCCTAAATAATCTTATAGAATCAGAAAGAGTATATTTCTGATCCTCCTGAATGTTAGCAACATCAAACAGAAAACAATCCATAGGAGTATCCTCAATTATCTCTCTAATAACTAAAGGTTCAGGTAAAGCCTCATCAAAATCAAGCTGGCAGATCCAATCCCCAGTACATTTTGCTAATGCCTGATTTCGTGCCGCACCCAAATTTTCGTTCCCTTCCCACTGACCTTCATAATCATAAACCTTAGCACCAAATTTCTTTGCTATTTGCTTAGAGTGATCTGTCGAACCAGTATCTACTACAACAATCTCATCAAAAAGCCAAGCATACTCTGTAAAGAACATCGGCATGAAAGATTCCTCATCCTTACATATCATAGCTAAGGACAGTTTAACTTTCTGGTGTTTTTTCTTCCATTCCTCATACTTTTTTCTAAGCTCATAAGTTTCACGCTCAAGGTGAAGTGGTGTAAAGAATGAACTAGCCCATAGCCTAAAACCAGCAACAGCACATCTCGTACAAAAATTCCTATCCTCACCAATCATATTAGAAGGTAAATTAAATACATGATCAAAATTAACCCCAGCCTTTATAACACGTCTTGATATAAGCTCACATGCACCACATCCACCAACTCCATAAATTCCTCTTCGTCTCAGAAGAGCAAAGAAATCCCAAGAATACTCATAAAATCCCCTTGCCCACACATTAGCTAAAGGTGGGTTTGCAAGCTTTCCCCATTTTGCCCAAAATACCTCTGCAATAACATCCTTATCAAGTAAAGATAGATGCTTTAAAGTTCTAGGATGCTGAAGAACAATATCCGAATCAATAAAGAACAGATAATCATTTCCATCAATAGAGTTAAGACAGTAATTTCTCATCTCAATCATCTGATCAATCTTCTTTGCCGACCAGACATGCTCTCCTTCCTGCTCTGTAATGGGATAATTTTTCTCAACTATCCTTATAGAATTATACTCATCTCTGTGTTTATCAGCCCATTCTTTCAGCATAGGAATAGTATTATCAGTACAGTTATTAGCAACAAAAAGAACAGATAACTTATCCTTTGGATAATCCTGAGAGTATATCCCATCAAGAAATTCATTCAAACACCATTCCCTATTTCTAATAAGAGAGGCAATTAAAATCCTAGGTAAAATTATCTCATCGTGAAAAGTCTTTAAAGTAACATCCTTACTCAAAACACTTTGAAGATGCTCATAATTAATCTCACCTAACTCTTCCTTTGTATATCTACTGTACTCTCTATATTTTCTTTCCCGATCCTCCTGCTTCGACCAAGCCATATGTTTAATTCTCACATTAGAATAACAGGTCCCATTGTTAGTCTCAGCAAGATAGGATGGTATATTAGCACAATGTATCTTCCTCTTAGCACCAAAAGGTTTATCCTCAAATTTAAACAACCTAACAGCTACAGGAGACCAATTGCCATCTATTCTATAATGCTTATCAGTCCACATATCACAAATCCTAATTGCAGCCCAGTGATAATCATTTCTCTCCATATCATCAACTGCATCCTTGACTGACAAATCAATAATCTCATCGGCATCTATAATCAATACCCACTTAGGCTTAAATTTTCTTATCTCATTCCAAAGCTTTGTTCTAAGAAGAGCCTCATTCTTCCTGAACAAAGGCTTATTTAATTTCTTTAAATGAACCTTAGGAAAGCTCCTACAAATATCTGGGGTGCTATCCGTAGAAGCATCATCGACAATAACTATCTTATCAACAACCTGAGATAATCTTTCTAATACCTGACGTAGGTATCTATCAGCTTCATTTCTAACAATCATACCTGCTAAAAATCTTATTTCGGGCATTCATATCTGCCTCCTTTTCACTAAATCATTTAAGATATCATGTATCCTCTCTGAGGCCTTACCATCTCCATAAGGATTATACAAGGCCTTCATACGTTTGTACTTACTTTCATCAAAAAGTAGCTCTTCTACATTCTTTATAATTACTGCTGGATCTGTACCTACTACTCTTGCAAATCCAGCTTTAACCGACTCCTGTCTATCTGTTTTCTCTCTTAGCACCAAAGCTGGAACACCAAAAGAACAAGTCTCCTCTTGTACTCCTCCCGAATCTGTCAGGACAAGGTAAGATGACTTCAAAGTCGATAAAAATATCCAATAATCCATAGGTGGCTTTAAATCTACATTAGATAATGAACCTAATTTCGAATAAACCACACTTTGAACATGGGGATTAAGATGGACAGGAATAACAAACTCTATTAAATCTATATACTTCTCAGCAAGCCACTTAATTGCAGAACAGATATTCTGAAGAGGCTTACCAAAGTT
>JAGHCO010000221.1 GCA_021160405.1 Candidatus Aerophobota bacterium | reverse complement strand
GCTTTTTACAAGGGCAAGAAAAAAGAGAAGAAGTTAGTCAAGGAAGAAAATGTTAAGGATATTTTAGAAGGAAAAATTCCTTTTAAGATAATGCGTATCTTAATTCAAGCTGGAGATGTAGGAGAGAAAATGGGATATCGGGTCTTTATTGTAGGAGGATTTGTGAGAGATATGCTCTTGGGGATAGAAAACTTGGATATTGATCTGGTGGTGGAGGGAGAAGGAATATCTTTTGCTCGGGAATTATCTCGAGAATTGGGGGCAGAGGTATTAGCGCACCGGGAGTTTGGGACAGCTACTCTTACCCTTGCCGATGAATTTAAGCTGGATATAGCAACCTCCCGCAAGGAATTTTATCCAAGGCCAGCAGCTTTACCTAAGGTTCGACCAGCACCTTTAAAGGAAGACCTTTTTCGTAGGGATTTTACAGTTAACTCAATGGCTATTAGTATTAACCCGGGTAGTTTTGGGGAGCTTGTGGATTTTTTTGGAGGAAGAGAAGATTTAAAAGGGAAAAAAGTCCGGGTTTTGTATCCTCAAAGTTTTATAGATGATCCTACCAGAATATTTAGAGCTATAAGATTTGAGCAAAGATACGGATTTCATATAGAGCGAAACACTCAAAAGTTAATTAGGCGTGCTCTTGAAGAGGGAGTTTTTCATAAATTGAGCGGGAAGAGAGTCAAGGAAGAACTAATTCAAATTCTGGAGGAGGATCGTCCAGAAAGAAGTCTTGATAGGATGGAAAAATTAGGAATTCTGGAAATGATTCATCCCAAAATTCGTTTAACTGAAGAAAAAAAAGAGATTTTAAATCGTTTAATAGATCCAATTGCTATTTATGAAATTTTATGGGGGAAAAGAATTAAAAGATGGCTGATTAGATTTTGTGTGTTACTGGAGGATCTGGAAGTTGAAGAAATAATCCAGTTATCTTCTAAATACATCTTTACTCGAGAGGAGAAACAGATTCTTATTGAGGCAAGAAAGAATGTTAAATCTATACTAAAGGAATTGGAAGCTCCTGAGGTTTTACCCAGTTTTATCTACTATTTGCTTCGGCCTTTCTCCCCTGAGGTTCTTCTTTTAGCTATGGCTAAAGCGAGGAGTAAAATAGTTAAAAAAAGAATACTTTCCTACCTCTCTCATCTGCAGAAAGTGAAGATAGAGGTAAATGGAGAGGATTTAAAAAAAATAGGATACAAACCATCTCCTAAGTTCAGTCGAATCCTGGAGGAGGTAAAAAAGGCAAGGTTAAATGAGATTGTTAAAACAAAAGAGGAAGAGATATCTTTTATAAAGAAAAAATTTAAGGAGAAAAATTAATGAGAGTAATTGTTCTTTTATCTACAATAGTGATTTTAATTTTTTCTATAATTATTCATGAAATTTCTCATGGATTAATGGCTGAGCGCCACGGAGACTCTACGGCGAGGATGATGGGAAGGATAACCCTTAATCCTATTCCCCATATAGACCCCATTGGCACTCTTCTTTTACCCGGAATTATGATTCTAATGAATTTATTTGGAAGCTCTTTCCCTATATTTGGTTGGGCAAAGCCTGTTCCTATCAATCCCCGCAACTTAAATAACCCTAAACGAGATATGATGTGGGTAGGAGTGGCCGGTCCGGCAGCTAATCTGGGAATCGCTATCTTTTTTACCGCTATTTTTCGTCTTTTAGTCCGAGGAGTATCCTTGGGAGCAGTAATTCTTTTTTATGGTGTGGCTATAAATTTAATCCTTGCCTTTTTCAACTTAATTCCCATTCCTCCTCTTGATGGGTCCAGAATATTATCGGGATTACTTCCAGAAAGATACAGCTATCGATTGAGTCAAATTGAGCCTTTTGGCTTTATAATTTTAATTATTTTGCTGGTGGGAGGGCTTTTTAATTTTATTTTTCACTTTATTTTAAGGTTAGCTACTCTGTTAACAGGAATGGCTTTGTTTTAAATAATTTCCTTCCCTTGTGCAAGATTTATTTCTTTCTTTTTGTTAACGTATTTGCCTTTATCCTTCCTGTCTTCAGCGGTTAATTTTCCTTGTCTCAAATATATATTTAGTTTGGGGATGAACTCTTAAGGGATATTTCCCTGTAAAGCAAGCTGTGCAGTAATTCTTAGGGTTTTTAACGCAACTTAGCATTCCTTTTATAGATAGATAACCCAGACTGTCCGCTCCTATCCTTTGCCTTATTTCCTCCACATCGCAGGTGGAGGCAATAAGTTCTCTTTGCACTGGAGTATCAATCCCGAAGAAACAGGGGAATTTAATGGGGGGAGAGCTTATGCGAAAATGAATTTCCTTAGCACCTCCTTCCCGGAGAAGACCAATTATCTTACGAGAGGTAGTTCCTCGAACGATAGAATCATCCACAAGAACAACTCTTTTCCCCTTCAGGACTTCTCTAATTGGATTTAGCTTTATTCGAACCTCCATATCACGAACAAACTGGAGAGGTTCAATAAAAGTTCTTCCCACGTAGTGGTTTCTGGTTAGTCCCATTGCGTAAGGTATTCCACTTTGATGAGCATAACCTAAAGCAGCAGAGACTCCTGAATCAGGAACAGGGATCACTAGATCAGCCTTAACCGGATGTTCTCGAGCAAGACATCTTCCCATCTTTTCTCTAACTTGATGAACACTTTCCCCAAATACTACGCTATCAGGCCGAGCAAAGTATATATGTTCAAAGATACATTGAGCAGTTCGAGGAGAGGAGGTTATAATGTTGGAGTTAATTCCCTTTTTGTTAATTACAATCATCTCCCCCGGCTTAATTTCCCTTAGATATTTTGCTCCCACTAAGTCAAAAGCACAGGTTTCCGAAGCTAAAAGAAAACTGGAACCCAAGCTCCCTAAAACTAAGGGCCGAAATCCCAGGGGATCTCTTGCTCCTATAAGTTGGTCGTTGAAACTTATAAGCAGGGAGTAAGCCCCCCTTACTTTCTTTAGAGCTTCAACCAAAGCTTTTCTTTTTCCTAAGGATTTATTAAATTTAGTAAAAAGGTGGACAATAATTTCTGTATCCATAGTAGACTGAAAAATAGAGCCTCCCAGCTCTAATTTTTCTCTTAACTGTTGAGCATTTATTAAATTTCCATTGTGGGAGATAGCAATTCCTTCTCCAAAAAAACTTACCAGAAGGGGTTGAGTATTAGCCAAGGAGGTTGAACCCATAGTTGAGTAACGGTTATGGCCAATGGCCAGGTGACCAGGAAGACTCTTTAAGATTTCCTCATTAAAAACGGTATCTACCAGTCCTATTCCTCTATGAGTAAAAACATTAAATCCATCAGAGGCTACTATCCCAGCGCTCTCTTGTCCCCGATGCTGCAGGGCGTAAAGGCCAAGATAAGTTAACCTGGCAGCCTGAGGATGATTGTAAATCCCAAAAATTCCGCATTTCTCATGCATAAAATTCTCCCGATTTTCTATTTTATAACTTCAAGTATACCTGTCAATTTTTTCAGAATCTATTGACAAAGTAGAATTTTATAATAAAGTTTAGGAAATTGGAATAATCAGGGTGACAAAAAATGAGAGTCTCATACAGGCACCTTAAACAATTGGTAGATTTTCCTTATTCCCCGCAAGAACTTGCCTCTAAGTTAACCAATTTGGGATTAGAAGTAAAGGGGATGGAGAGTTTTGGTAAATTGGAAAAGATAGTTGTAGGGAAAATTCTTTCCATTAAGGACCATCCCAATGCCGATCGGTTAAAAATAGTAGAGTTGGATATAGGCAAAAGAAAAATTTCCTTAGTATGTGGAGCTCCTAATATTCAAGAAGGAATTTTTGTTCCTGTAGCTCTAAAAGGAGCTGAACTACGGGGAGGAATAAGAGTGAAAGAGGTTAAGGTAAGGGGGGTTATTTCTCCGGGCATGATCTGTTCAGAAGATGAATTAAACCTGGGAAGGCACCAATCTAAGGTAATGGTTCTCCCCCCTTGTTCAACTCCAGGGATGAGTGTTACTGAAGCTTTAAATTTGGATGATACTATTTTTGATTTAGAGATCACATCTAATCGAGGGGATTGCTTATCAGTAATAGGAATTGCTCGAGAGATATCTGCTTTATCGGGAGAAAAATTAAACTTGCCTTCCTGTGTTATTAAAAATACTGTCTTTTCCAAGGAAAGTGTCAAAATAAAAATAGAGGACTCCGATCTTTGTCCTTACTATGGAGCAAGAATAATTAGGAATGTAAAGGTAGCTCCTTCTCCCCTATGGCTGCAAAAGAAGATTTTAATTTCAGGAGGAAAACCTATCAACAACATTGTTGATATTACCAATTATGTTATGTGGGAGATGGGACAACCCTTACATCCCTTTAATTACCATTTGATTAAGGATGGTCAGATAATTGTTAGACGAGCAAAGAAGGGTGAGAGTTTAATTACTCTGGATGGAGTTGAAAGGAAATTAAGCGAAGATATGTTGGTAATTGCTGATGCTGAAAGGGCTGTTGCTCTTGCTGGAATAATGGGGGGAGAGGAAACGCAAGTGGGACCTTATACTAAGGATATTCTTTTGGAATCAGCCTACTTCAGTCCATCCTCTGTTCGTCAGACTTCTAAGAAATTAGGATTAGGGACGGAGGCTTCTTTTAGATTTGAAAAGGGTGTTGATCCTTTTGGGGTAAAAAGGGCTCTTGATCGAGCCTCCCTTCTTATCCAAGAAATTGCTGGAGGAGAAGTAGAAGACCCTCCTCTCCAGGAGGGGGATCTACCTAAAAGAAAGAAATGGACATTTCTTCGCCCTTCCCGTGTTAATCGAATTTTAGGAAGCAGGATTCCATCAGATAAAATAAGGAAGCTAATTACCCAATTAGGATTCCAGGTTAAAGAGGGAGGAGAAAAATGGAGGGTAAGTATTCCCTCTTTTCGCCAGGATATCTATCGAGAAATTGATCTGATAGAGGAAGTATCCAGAATTTATGGGTATGATCATATAGGAGTTACTCTTCCTTCTCTTGGAAAAGAGGAGGAAAGAGAAAGCAGTGAAGAAAAAATTAAAGATTCTATAAGGCAGCTTTTAGTAGGATTTGGATTTTACGAGGTGGTAACAAGTAGCCTGGTAGGAAAAGATATATTTGAGAAGGTTAGATTACCTTATCAAGAGAGTATAGAAGTTCGCAATCCCCTATCTACCCAACAGAAAGCACTAAGAACTCATCTTTTCCCCCAACTTTTGGAGATAGCTTCTTACAATGTCAATCAAGAGGTAAGGAGGTTGAAGATTTTTGAAGTGGGCAAAGTATTTAGTAATAAGAAAAATGATTTTCAAGAGAAAACTTTTTTAGCTGGATTAGTTTTAGAAGAAGGATTTGATTTCTTCTCTTTAAAAGGAATAGGAGAGGCTCTACTGGAGATTTTAAGGATAGAAAAGGTAAAATTTAGTCCCTGCTCCTATTCTTATTTATTCTTAGGAGAATCTGCTTTAGTTAAAAGAGAGAATTTAGCCTTGGGAGTAATGGGAAGGGTAAATAATCGGATAGCAGAAAATTTTAAACTTCCCTTCCAGGTTTATCTTTTTGAGTGGGATTTTTCCTCTCTTTTTTCTTTCTATACAGGGAGAAAAAAATTTTCTCCTCTTCCCAAATTTCCTCCTATTCAAAGAGATTTAGCTATAGTACTCAAAGAAGATATACCAGCACAGAAGGTAAAGGAGGAAATTTTAAGGGAGGGAATATACCTGGAAAATGTAGAGTTTTTTGATGTTTATCAGGGTTATCCTATCCCCTCAGGATATAAAAGTTTAGCTTTTAGTTTAATCTTCCGTCATCCAGAAAGGACTTTAAGAGATGGGGAGGTAAATAAAATTCAGGATAGGTTGCTAAACAGACTTAAGAAAAAATGGGGAGCCTATTTAAGGAGAGAATAGAAAAAAGCGAGCTATTGACAAAAAATAAAAATTAATTATAATTTATTTTGCGTAAAAGGGTAAATCCTCGTAAACCACGTGTCATTGCGAGGGATGAAATCCCGAAGCAATCTCGAGAT
>JAGHCO010000121.1 GCA_021160405.1 Candidatus Aerophobota bacterium | reverse complement strand
TAAAGAGAAAAGATATCCTCAAGGATACTTTCACCATCTTTACCCTTTTTGGAAAGAAGGGTAAAGACATAACGATTTACCTTATTTTTTAAAAAGAACCTTATAAGGTAGGTCATATCCATTTTCTTCCTCCCTTGTTGCTAAATTTCCTAACTTTTATTTGTGAGTAGTCTTTCTTTTCTTTTTTGAATTTTTAATATTCCGTAGAGTTTGGAAAAGTTAGCCATTAGTTCTGTTAGTTTCTCCTTATTCAAGATGTATTGTACCCATTGAGCCCTTTTGTGCTGTTTAACTAAGCCAAGACCCAGTAAAAGTTTTAAATGGTAGGAAACCGCAGGCTGGGATATCTTCAGTTTTTTACTGAGAAAATTCACACACTTTTCCTCATTAGCAACTATCTTCAATATCTTTAACCTGGTTTTGCTCCCCAAAATCTCAAAGGCTTTAGCAAAATTCCCTGTTTCTTTTGTGTTTGCAACAGCTTTTCTTACCTTGTTTTTTGAACTCATTTACACCACCTCAATATAAATAATCTTTTATATTATACTATATAAAAAAATTTTGTCGAGTCCAAAAAAGGGGACAGGCTACTTTTTACTTGACAAATTTTTTTATGTATTATAATATGGTTAACGTTAACGATAAAGAAATAATAGCGAAGTGCTGTAAGTTATCGTAATAATTCCTTATTATAGAATAATTAATGAAATAGACCTATTACTTTATGCTTAACGTTATCGATATAGAGTATGAGAAACTTAAGGAGGTAAAATAGAAAATGTCCCACACTACTTTAAAAGATATAGGAAAAGAGATAGGAGTATCTGCCACTACCGTTTCACGAGCTTTAAATGATAAACCTGACATAAGCTATGAAACAAAGCAAAAGATTAAAGAAGTAGCTGAAAGATTGGGATATTCTCCTAATGCTCTTGCCAGAAGCCTAAAAGCAAAAAAGACAGGTTCTATCGGGGTTTTAATTGCCGATATCGCTGATGCCTTCTTCGCTCCCATTGTTAAGGGAATAGAAAATACAGCTCGTGAAATGGGATACAGTATCATTCTTTGCGATACAAGTGAAGAATATGAACAGGAAAAAATCGCTCTGGAGATGATGCTGGAAAAAAGAGTAGATGGACTCTTAATTACTCCATCTCAAACTGAATATAAAGATATTTTGGAATTAAAAAGAAGAAAGATTCCTTTTGTTCTAATAGGTCGGTACTTTGACCTTGTAGAAAGTGATTATGTAATCACCGATGACATAAAAGGAGCTTTCTCAGCTATCGATCACCTAATTAAAAAGGGACATAAAAAAATCCTGTTCATAAATGGACCTAACTATATCTCCAGTGCTAAGGAAAGATTAGTAGGGTATAAACGAGCTCTGCAGGAAAATGCTATTCTCTTTGATAAATCTTTAGTTAAGGAAGACGCTTTAAAAATGGAGGATGGGTACAGAATTATGAAGGAGGTATTATCCTCTGGCACTAAATTTACAGCAGTTTTTGCCTATTGTGATTTTGTAATTTTAGGAGTTATGCAGGCTTTAGAAGAGGCAAAGCTCAAGGTACCTGAGGATATAGCTATAGTGGGTTATGATGATGTAGCTTTTGCTCGTTTTCTCCAGGTACCCCTAACCACTGTTCATATTCCAAAATACGAACTGGGAAAAGAAGCGATGAAATTATTAAAAAAGAAAATAGAAGGGGAAATAAAAGAACCTCAAAACGTGATACTACCTACTAGACTTGTCATTAGAAAATCTGCATAGATTTTTTAGAATGGAAAATAAAAACATAAGGAGATAGAAAATGCCAAGGTTCAAAGGAATAGTTCGCAATGTTACACTAAGCAAGGAAGATATGGAAAAATTGCTTACGATGCCTTTAGACGAAATAGATAAATGGAGTCCCGTGAAATTTGTGGTACTGCCTAAATGGGAGGATGTTGGGCGAGCATTAGCAAAAGCTATGATAGAAAAAATAAAGGAGAATGATGCAAAGGGTAAGCCCTCAGCATTTATTATCCCTGCTGGAAGTTATACACGTCCTCCTTTAATGTATCCTTACGTCGTGGAAATGAGCGCTAAAGAGAAGATCAGTTGGAAGAACGTTTGGACTTTTAATATGGATGAAGTTTTAGATTGGACTAATAGGCCTGTACCTGAGACACATCCCTGGAGCTTTTATGGATCAACGAAGAAAGTATTCTTTGATAAGATTGATATTCCAAAAGATCATATATGGTTCCCTGATCCAAAAGATCCTGATGCTATAGGTAAGAAAATTATGGAGGTTACAGAAGGAAAAGGCGTAGATATTTCCTTTGATGGTATTGGGGAACACGGACATTTAGCTTATGAGGAAGCTCCGGATCTGATGACTCATTGGACCCATATAACTCCTGAAGAATTTAAGAATGCCCCAACCCGTATTCTTCCTCATATGAACCCAGAGACCGCTGTAAGAGCCCTGCGAGGTGATTGGGATACTCCTGATAAACCACTGTACACGCTGGCGCCTCCGGGAGCAATAACTATCGGTATGAAATGGATACTTGGAGCTAAAAAGTTAATACTATCAGGTGAAGGTCCTGTACTTAAAATAGCTGCTATGCACCCACCAACAATGGACTTCCCTGTAACATTGGTACAGGAACATCCTGATCCTAAGAATACAGTAACAATATTTACAGCCAGGGAAGAAGGAAAAGCCTGGTAAGAATTAACTGGCAGCCGCAACCACATAATTTTATGGACACAATACTTATCTTTCCTTCGTAGGTCTGCCCTCCCTCTTATTTTTTGATCCCTCCTACTCTAAGTTTTAGAGAATTTCTTATCTTCAAGAACCAGCATAGATTAGCACAAATGCTCCCCAAATCTGTTTTTGCTAATATCAAAATTATACAAGCACTTAATCCAGACCAGATAAGATTTC
>JAGHCO010000014.1 GCA_021160405.1 Candidatus Aerophobota bacterium | reverse complement strand
GTATGAAATAAGCCAAGAAATTAAAAATTTGGCAATAGAAATTAACCAAACTACCCATAAGACTTGGGAAAACGTAAGTTTAATACTGACAAAAATAAATGATGAGATAATCCCAAAGCTAGAAGATATAAATAGGACTGTTTATGAAAATTATAATTATCTTTCTGAAATTAATCAAACAACTCATGAGACTTACTCTTATTTAGTTTCCAAATGGGGAAGCATAACTGCACAGCAATTGTATGATTTAGAATCTCAAACAAAATCTATTGCAGATTATATTAATAAAACTAGATGGGGTTCTTATGTATTTAAAGATGTAATGGATAAGTGGGGAACTTATACAGCATCTTCTCTTTATTCGGTAAGTGACCAAGCTAGAATAATAGCGGATTATATTAATAAAACCAGGTGGGGGATATATTTTGCAAAAGACCTTTATTCAATTAGCAAACAAGCAAAAGATATAGCAGACTACATTAACTCAACTAGGTGGTATAACCTAACTGCTAACGACCTATATGCAATAAGCGATAGGATTAAAATATTAGCCGAAGAAATAAACGAGACAACCCACGAAATTAACCTAACTACAGGAACTATAGAGGAAGTAAAAGAGATTGTAGAGAAAATATGGAACATAACTCAACCAACCAACCAAAGCATAATCCTTGAAGAGGAAATAATTTCTAGTACTGTATCTAGCAATTCAGGGATAATAATAAGGTATAAAATAAAAGTTCCAGGAAAGGAAGGGTATAGCGTAGGGGATTGGATATTGCTTAGACTTAGGTTCTGGTTCGTTAATAATACGGAATGTGTAAATCAAGGCAGTACTGAAAACATTAATCTAACATGCACACCTATAGAGGCAACCTTTGTTGGGAGAGTCGGTGATACTGTAGAAAAGATTGTCGAAATTAAACCCGCTAATCTGGAAATAGGAAAGATATACAAGATAATAAGAGAAATAGCAGTAGATCCTACTAGAACTTGGATAGTTTATGGAAGAGAACCTATAGGATATGTTAAAGCTATAGAAAAAACAGATATATATGTTTCTGTTAGGGATGTTAAAGAAGGGTTCAATTACTTATTTTTACTACCTTTAATAGCAATACCTATAGGAATTTTTGCCAGGAAGTTATTCAAGTAATTCGCATACCCTTTCCTCAACCTTTTCTTTTATTTTACGTTTGCAAAATTTTGAGATAAAATAATGAGCATATTCATGGTTTAAAACTTTTACAAAAGTCCTTAGGAAATTTCTTCTAGGAAAATTGTAGAGGAAGATCCTAATAACTCCTTTCTCATATTCTCCCAAATCCTTTTTCCTAAAAAAGGAAAATCTTTTAGGTTTAAGGACAAACTCGATTCGCATAATAAATAAAAAGCAAAAACATTTTTAAGCATAAAATATTTACTTTAGTAAATAAAATTATTTAAATAAATTTACTAAATTTAAATCATGCCTACTCTCGGAGTTAGCCAAGACATTTATGAAAGACTCAAGAGGTATTGCAAATCTAGAGGAATAAAACTCAAGCATGCAGTCGATGAGGCACTCCGAGAGTGGCTTGAGAAGGTTGAAAAGCATGGCGAAGAGGAAGAAGGCTAAAAAAATTAAGAAGAAAAAAGTTAAAAAGGTTAAGAAGAAGAAAAAGAAGGTGAGGAAAAAATGAAAGCGTTTAAAAAAGGCTTAATAATAGGATTGCTAATCTTTGCAGGAATAGCTCTAGGTGCTTACGTAACAACTCTAACCGATACTTCAACAGTTTCTGAACCCTTCACCGCTGAATTCGTGAATGACCTGAAAGACAACATATATCCAGGAGAGAGCGACAGAGTTATTATAAGAGTCTCGAATTCAGGAAGTGCAAATTTATATGCAAAAATTGAAGGAAGCGTTAGTGTAACAAACGCAGACCCAGATGAGGATGGACATGAATTCACAGAAGATGATGTAACTTTAACTCCACAAACCCAATGTCTAGAAGTTCCAGGAGGTGGCTATACAGACTTTGAGTTTACAGTAAGCGTTAAGCCAGATGCAGAACCAGGAGAATTTAAGGTTGACTTTACAGTAGAAAGAGTTGCAAGTTGCGAGTAAGATGAAAGCAAAAATTCTAGGAATTGCAGGCTTTCTTTTCCTTTTTTTAATTTTTAGTAGCCTAGCACAGGAAGCTCCAAAAGTTTCAGTAGTTACAACTTATGCAGAGGAAGGTAACGTAACTCTTAACGTTTATTCCGAATACCATTATCCACCAGAATTTATGGTCGTAAAGGTTGATGATACAATTATAGACAGATTTCCTACTACAGAAACCTATCATTATTATTCGATAAAGCTAGAATCTGGATATCATGAGATAAAAGTTCTTTGGGATGGTCCAACTTGGTATGGAGTAGCTTTTACTCAAAAGATTTGGGTTAAGGAAAAACCTAATTACGCTACTCGATATTGGGTTGAGGATAAAATTTCCAAAATTAAGGATACATGGAGACCTTTGTATCAAATTTGGGATTATATTATTTCAAGAATTCTCGATCTATACAACGCATTAAAACCTTTTATCCTTAAAGATTTTGCAACAAAGTCAGAAATAAAGATGCTTGAAGAGAGGATTTATGCACTAGAAAGAGCGATACAAATAGTTTCGAAAGAGGCTTACATTAGAGGAAAAATGGATGCATGCATAGAATTCAATTGTTCAAGTTTTAAAGTTGGAGAAACAACTTATTACAGGACTGAAAGAGGATTTATAGCCATAACACCATTATGAAGATACTTGAAAGCATAGTAAAACTGTTGCGGGTATTAGGTATAATAGTTATCGCTTCCGCTTGTGCTAGTTTTTGGGTAGTTGAAATATTTAACACACCAGAGACTAAGTTTATTGCTTTTTTGGGTTTGATTGGATGTATCGTTTGGGCAAATATAGAAGCATTAAAGATATTGGGAGTATTGGAAGATTAAACCTTCTTTTTTATCTTAAACCTCTTGGTTTTAAACAAAGTCTTTCCAAAAATCTTCCACTCATCCACTAACCAATTGTAAAAACAAGTGTTTATCTCCTTTATTATATTTTTCTCAAAATCCTTAGTTCCATATTTTCCCATGACCGCTAATAGAAAATCTTTCCACAAATCCTCTCTTAAACCTATAGGCTTAAGGATGTTGTTAACGTTTTTAG
>JAGHCO010000170.1 GCA_021160405.1 Candidatus Aerophobota bacterium | reverse complement strand
TGGAATGCGCCCTACAAAGGTGCCATCTTCCAGCTTATCATAGACAGCCTGCATCATAGCTTGATCTACATACTCGGTAAGGATAAATCGCACAGCCATTGTATACCATGCCACCATCTTTATAATCTATTTTTAGTTCTCAAATTTTTAAATTCGTTGAAACGAACAATAAACCTACTAACACATAAAAATGCAATGCATTTGCCGGGACAAGGGATAAGTTGCCATCAAGGGTGGAGTGGAGAAGCGCTGCTAAGATGCCAGACCAGACACCAAGGGTAATGATATGGTCTATCTCCTCCATCTGGTCTGTCTGGGTCATTGAGTCATTGGGTCGTTGAGTTTCTAATGTCACTTGGTCCTTTTGCAAGAGTTATTATGACAAAAATAAGGAAGAAGATCAAGTAAAGCTCCTCGCCGAAAGGCGAGGAGCTTTACTTGACTGTTAGCTATTAAATACTAAAATCAAAATACTTCTTAAAGATCAAACAGAGGGTGAGAGAATGCAAGTAAAAGTAAAACATCCCTATATTGTTTTCCAGAAGGATTTTTATGGTGGTAGACCTATTATTAAAGGAACAAAGTTTCCTGTGCGTTCAGTAGTAGTGTATATCTTGAAACAGGGAATGAGTCCGGAAGAGGTGGTGAGAGAATTTCCCCACTTAACCTTGGCTCAAATTTACGATGCTCTATCTTTTTATTATGATCATCAAGAGGAAATTGAAAAGGACCTTGCTCTTAACACAGAAGCAAATTGGGAGAATAAAACTCAACAAGAAGGATGGAGAAAATAACCCTTCACCTGGATGAGGATGTGCAACCCACCTTAGCCAAAATCCTAAAACAAAGAGGATTTGATGTTGCCACGCCTCAAGAGGAAAACATGTTGGGGAAAAGCAATAGAGCACAGTTAGAATTCGCTATTAAAAGTGGACGAGCTATCCTAACATACAACATTAAAGATTTTGTATCATTCGCAAGAGAGTATGCAGAAAGAAATCGTTCTCATAATGGGATCATTGTTTCAGATCACTTGGAACTAAAAGAATTACTTAGGCGTATTCTTAAACTACTTTCTACATATTCCTCCAGTGAAATGAAAAATCATTTTGTTTGGTTACATAATTTTAAATAGGCTAACAAAGGTTATGAAATGTGCCTGCGATGTATTTTTTCTTCCTCCTGTCGCAAAAAGCAAGCTCTGGGATAGTTCAGCCTGAGGCAATAGTATGTGGGAAACCCTGTGTAAATACAAACCTTCCAACTTTTCTTAAAATTAGGTTAAGAGATATTCCAGAGCATGGAGTTGAGATTTCATTCTCATTTTCCTGGCATAAGATCTCAGTTTCGTAAGGTTTATTTCGTTTAAATTTAATTCAGAAAAATCAATATGTTTGCCTTTATTCAAATATAGATAGTCCAATAGTGCCTTCTCAGGTTCAGCAATAAAATAACCCTCTCTACTAACAAATCCCCAAAAGAGGTCTTTTTTGATCTGCCGATATTCAATAGTTCCAAAAGAAGTATTAAATGTTCGAGGGAGTTGAGTGCTCACACAGGTCAAAATATAAGGAATCTGGCTTAAAATTCCCCAGGAATATAGAGCTGATTCCAAAGAAATATAACTGGGTTGATAGATTTGACTGGAAATTTCTTCTAAGATAGGCATATTAAATGGGTTAGCATAATAACCGCGACAAATTCTCTTGATAACTTTTTTGTCATTTAGTCTGCTAAGGTTAACCCTCAGAGAGTGGCTGTTCATACCGGTGAGAAGTCTTAGATGGTTTATATGGAAGACCTTAATGTTACTATATTTTCTGAAAAAGCTTAGCCATTCTTTGGTTTTCATTTTTCTTTAAGTTCCTTCCATAATTTGTTTAAGATATTCAGTTCCTTCTCACAGATGTCAGGATATTTATCTTTAAATAACTCCCGATAGGCCAGGGGCAAAAATTTATCCATTTCCCTTTCCAGAATAGCCGTCCCATTTTCCTTTAAAAAAATAAGGTTTTTCTCGAATTTAAGAATAAACTCTTCCCTGGTTAAGCCATAATCAAAAACTTTCTTTTCAAGCATCCTTTTAATCTCTTCATTTACAGGAATGTGCAAGATATTCAGAATAAAATAGATGTCCCAAAGGTCTCTTCCTTTAAGATAGTCTCTTGAGGCAAAGGCAAGAAATTTATCGCTCAGAATCTCCTGGGGTGTCTCAACTACAATACCTGGGGTCAAAGGAATATCTTCTAAAGTTAAAATTACAGTGTTGATAGAATAGGAGGGAATATGAGCAATCTCGATGAGGGTTTTATCTCTCCCTTTCAAAAATTCTACTTCAAAAGTGAGGCTGAATCTCTTAAAATTATGGGTATTTTTCTGAATCTGAAGTTGGGGATTTCTAACTAATAGAATAAATCTGTCGATGTAAGAGGGAAGTGATCTCAGCTTTTTAGCTAATTGAGAAAAGAAATTAGCGTCTTTTTTTCTGAAGACAAAATCCAAATCTTCAGAGTACCTTACTCCCTTATAAATAAATCTAAGGGCGGTATCACCCTGAAATACCAGATGAGAGAAAAGACCTTTTTTAAATAAATATTCCAGAATAAATAGGTGGACATATTCTTTAAATACAAGTCGTGGGCTTACCTTCTGTTCTTCTGCTTTTTGTTTAATTTTTTCTGCATCAATCATATTTCAGATAATATACAAATTTGTATATTTTGTCAAGCAAAGGGAGTCTCTGTAATTGTCAATTAAACTTTAAAATTATACAAAAGGAGGGTAGTATGGCCAAACAACTGCACAAAAGATTCTCAACCGAAGAGGTAAAAATTTTTCTGAAGCAGTATCT
>JAGHCO010000212.1 GCA_021160405.1 Candidatus Aerophobota bacterium | reverse complement strand
CAAAATTATTCTCCCTCACAATCCTGCAAAATTTCTCTATATCTTTATCCGTGGCATCAGGCCTTACCAGACTAAACTCAATCATCTTGGCAAAATCATTAATACTAAGGCGCAATTTCTCTCTCCTCTTTCCTTAATTTTTTATAAAATTTGCCAGAAACTTTATTCTCTACAACCTATAAAAATAAAAAATTACCTTTACCTTTCTTCTCTCGTCAAAATATTTGGCATCTTTTTTAAATTCTTTGTAATAAAAGAAAAACCACAATATTTTCTTATCTGCCAGCGAAATGGTCTAAAATGATTATGGTAACAACCACTAAGCCTAAGATCCCAAAACCTAATAGTGCGGTGTAGATATTACTTTTTGATAAATACATTGTAGACCATCCACCTGCAGCTATTACTCCCTTGTTTATATTACTTATCCTCTTCATACTTACCTCCATTAAAAATTTTAAAAGCTTAAAAATAGAATTTTTACTCCTCACTTTTTTGTTTGTGATCTTTTTCTCCGTTAAATTCACTCTACAAACTTTAGCTAATAATTACTCTCAAAACATAAAGGAAATTAAAAATACTAATGGCTAGTTTAGCATAAGAGGGGGCAAAAAGTCAAGAAAAGAAGTTGCTCTTCTATATAAAATTTCTCCTTTTTCTAAGTTTTGAAAAAAGAGCTCATCTTATTCTGCTATGATTTTCCTTCTCCTTAACTGATCAATAACTACCACAACAATTATAATTAAACCAACCATATATCGATGCCAAAAGGCAGATACGTTAAGCAAATGTAAACCATTTGAAAGAACCCCCATAATTAATGCACCTATTATACTACCAAAAACTCCTCCTTCACCTCCAAAGAGATTTGTCCCTCCAATAACCACTGCAGCAATTGCTTCTAATTCAAGCCCTTCCCCCATTAATCCATTTGCTGAATAAATTCGTCCCGTTTCTATTAACCCACCGATTGCACAGAAAAATCCCATAATTGCATAAATTTTAATCTTGGATATATCCACATCTATACCCGCATTTCTTGCAGCTTCTTTATTTCCCCCAATAGCATAGTCACATCTGCCAAGTTTAGTATAGCTTAGAATTATCCATCCAGATAAACTAACCAGAATAGCAAGGATAAGAGGTACCGGAACTTTGTAAAGGTCTCCTATCCCCCACCAAGTAATTTGCGAAGGAAGCCCCGCAACAGGTAATCCACCAGTAATAAGAAGTGCCAATCCTCGAGCTACAGACATCATTCCAAGTGTAGCAATAAAATCTGGAATATGTCCTTTGGTAATAACTACTCCATTAACTGTCCCCATAGAAGCCCCAATTGCCAGAACAATCAATATACCTAACAAAGGATTAATCCCTAACACCATAACAAAGGTAGCTCCCGTACATGCAGAAAGACCAAGCAGTGATCCTACTGATAAATCAATACCTCCACCAATTATAACTAACGTCATTCCCACTGCTAACACAATATTTACCGCTGATTGCCGAGTAATATTTAAAAGATTACTAACTGTCAAAAATGAGCTGCTGAGAACAGAGAAAAAAAACATTAAGATCAATAATATTAATAAAGGACCAACTCTTGAAATAACGAATTTAAGAGTAGAAAAAACTCCTATTGATCTCTTTATTCGTGTCAATACTTGCGTCTCACTACCTTTAGATTCTGGCATTTTTTTCACCTCCTGCGGCAGCTAAAAGAAGATCCTCTTGAGTTGCCTCTCCTCTTTTATATTCTGCAACAAATCTTCCTTTATGCATTACTAAAATCCGATCCGCCATTCTTAATACTTCTGGCATCTCCGAAGAAATCATAATAATAGAGATTCCCTCTTTAGAAAGTCTACTCATCAACCGAAAAACTTCCTCCTTTGCTCCTACATCAATTCCTCTCGTAGGTTCATCTAAAATAAGTATTTTTGACCTATTGCACAACCATCTGGAAAGCGCAACTTTTTGCTGATTACCTCCACTAAAATATCTTACTTCTCTTTCCAATTCAGGAGGATGAATTTCTAACTCATCAACAAATCTTTTAGAGATACTTTTTTCCTTATCTTTCATTAATAGACCCATTTTACAAATGTAATTTAAGCTGGCTAAGGTAATATTTCCAGCAATAGAAAGAAAAGGAACCAGGCCTTCCATCCTATTCTCATTTAGATAACCTATCCCGGCCCTAATGGCATCCTTGGGAGATCTTATCTTTACCCTTCTTCCCTGGATATAAACCTCCCCTTTATCTGGATTTAAAACTCCAAATAATGATTTAGCAAATTCTGTTCGTCCCGCTCCCATCAAGCCTGTTATACCTAATATTTCTCCTTGATACAATCTTAGATTACACTTATAAAACATGCCTTCTTTAGTCAAATCTTTGACTCGTAAAATTTCATCTCCAACAGAAGTTTTCTCTCTAACGGTTTCCTTATCTGCCTCCCTTCCTAACATCATTCTTACAAGATCTTGCTCACTTACATCCTTAACTAATAATGTATTAACTTTCTCTCCATTTCTTAAGATGGTAACTCTATCACCTATTTCAAATGTTTCCTTTAACCGATGGGAAATAAAAATAATAGAAACACCTCTTTTTTTAAGATTTCTAATTATTTTAAATAATTGCTGGCACTCAAGAGGAGAAAGAGCGGAGGTAGGTTCATCTAAAATTAAAACCTTTGGATTTTGCGAAAGTGCCCTTGCTATCGCGGTGAGCTGTTGAATAGCCACTCCGAATCTCTTAACCTCTCTTCTTACATCAATCTCAAGATTAAAGTTCTCCTTGAAAATTTTCTCAGCCTCATGGTAAACTTGCCTCCAATCGATTATTCCAAATAATTTTTTTAAAGGATACCTTCCAAGAAAAATATTTTCCGCAATACTAATACTAGGAATGAGGTCGAGTTCTTGATATACCATAGCTATTCCTCTATTCTGTGCTTCTTCAGGACTAAAAAAATTCACTTTTTCTCCATCTAAAAATATTGTACCACTATCTTGAAGAAGAGAACCACTTAGTATCTTCACCAAAGTGGATTTCCCCGCTCCATTTTCTCCCAGCAAAACATGTACTTCTCCTCTTTTCAAATCAAAATCAATACTTTGCAAAGCCTGCACTCCAGGAAATCTCTTGCTCAATTTCTCTATTTTTAAAACAATTTTATCTTTGTTCATTTTCCTCAGTCCTAAGTATCAGGGAAAAGTCAGGCATAACCTAACTTTTCCCTAACTTACTTTGATTTTTCTATTTGACCTTAGCATTCGCTTTTATTAGCTCCCAAGGAATTGGAGCTAATTTTGGGCGAGGATAAAACTCATCAGCGTTACCAATATATTCGGTCCTGGGCCGGATATCGAATATCTGTGGAACTTCCAAGCCTAAAGCCTTACATACAGCAAACTCAGTTCCATACCAGCCCCACTCAGGGAACCCATGCCAGGTCTCAGCAATTAATCTTCCCTCTCTTATCCTCTGGACAGACTCTGGTGTACCATCATTAGTAAGAATACCTATTTCTGTTCTATTATGAGTTTCACAAGTATACATTGCTCCTAAACCCATTTCATTAGAGGCAGCCCAAATAGCATCAATCTGGCCTTTCGGGTATCTCTGTAGAAAATCCTCCGTAACCTTAACGGCCTTCTGTCTATTCCAATCAGCAGGCTGGGTACTAAGAACTTTTATCCCCGGAAACTTATCTATTACACTATGAAATCCTCTTAGTCTGAGGGTAGAGAAAAATCCTCCTGCAATTCCCTCAATAATACAAATATTTCCCTTCACATTTAACTTTTTAGGATCATATTTGGAATAGAGATTTTTCCACCATTTTTTGTCCAGATAGGTCCCTGGTTCAACTTTGACTTTTGGCCCTTCTCCTAACACACCAGGACCTCCTAAATAATCAACCATAGCATATCCAGATATTACCCCTGCATCATAATTATCGAATCCTATATAAGAGGCTACTTTTACACCTTTGATTGGCTTTAATAGATTAACAATTATCACTGGAATTCCTACCTCATTTGCCCTTTTAATTGCTGGCTTTACAACTTCCACTTCAATGGGAGAAATAGCAATTACATCAACTCCTCGCTGAATAAAGTCTTCAATTATCGCTACTTGTTTTGCAAACATCGTATGAGCCTCAGGGGCTTGAGAAACAATTGTAACATCCATACCATGTTTTCGCGCATCAGCAGCAGCTTTTTCAAAATAGTCTGTAGCTGTCTTAAATACACCTGTAATATCTGGAGGTGTCCATCCTATGGTTATCTTGGGAAACTTGTTCTCTGCTGCAGTTCCAACTATTGGGTAGATAGATGTCAGTATTAACGCAAGGGTTAATAGTATCCCCATTATCTTCACTATCTTGGTTTTCATCTTTCTCTCCTTTAAAAAATTTTAATCTTCCAATTCTTCTTTGAAAAGTTCTTTTTCCACAGCTTATAACCCTTCCCTTTCTCAATTCTTGCCCTATTTTTAAACTTAATTCTCTTATTTTTTTGCATCACCTCCTTAACTCAATTTTGTTCCCTTTCCCTTTATTCTTTTCACAATTATCTCATACCTGTTCCAACTTTTTCCGTCATTGTGCAGTATAACCGCCATCAATAGATAAGATAGCTCCCGTAGCATACAGAGACTCATCAGAAGCCAGGTAAAGAATCCCATAAGCAATTTCCTCTGGCTTTCCCAATCTATTTGCAGGACGGATCTCTTCCAATGCTCGCCGAGCTCTTGCTGGATCAGCCTGTTTAGCTAAAGCTGAAGTTACCAAAGGAGTTTCTGTGGTTCCAGGGCAAACACAGTTTGCTCTTATATTTTGAGAAGCAAAATCTACCGCTATACTTTTGGTCAAAGAAATCAACCCAGACTTAGAGACGTTATAAGCAACCTGATTCTTTATAGCCACAAGTCCAGCTTCTGAGGAAACATTAATCACCACTCCCCCTCCGCCTTTGATCATTTGGCTAATACAATACTTACAACAAAGAAAAGCTGCTCTTAAATTCACAGCCATAATTTCATCCCATTGGTCCTCACCAGTACTAATCACATCTCCTTGAACATATAATCCAGCATTATTAACTAAAATATCTATCTTCCCATATGTCTCCATCACTTTGGCCACCATAGACTTAATCTGCGATGAATCAGTTATATCTGTAGGCACGAAAATTGCTTCTTGTTCTTTTTCTCTAATCATATCCAGTGTTTCTTGTCCTCTCTTTTTACTTATATCAACAATAACCACCTTAGCTCCTTCTTTAGAAAAAAGAACAGCAGTTGCTTTTCCAATTCCAGATCCTGCCCCTGTGATAACAGCCACCTTATTTTCTAACCTCATTCACCTCCTCCTTTATATAGAATAAATCGCTCCCTGTTGATTTGAGATGAATTATAAGTAGAATCGTTACTTATCTGCTTTATCTGGAAAAGATGCAGTATTTTTAGAAGGTATCTCAAACCAGAACATAGGTTTCTGTTCATGAGCTGGTATTATTTTTCTCATCTCCTCGGCAGGAACAAGTTCAATGGCAAATTTACACCTATCCCCTCTGTGCCAGGCCTCAAAGTACTCAATAGGGGTACCATCTTCAAGATAGCTTATACTCTCAAGATAAACCAAGGGGGATCCCCGGCGAATTTTAAGCATATTGGCCTCGTATTTACTTGCAGCTACTGCCTCCAGCGTTCTATAACCATAGGCAATTTTTATCCCGTATTTTTCCCATAAAAGCTGATATAAAGAACGATTGGTAAGATCCTCTTTT
>JAGHCO010000097.1 GCA_021160405.1 Candidatus Aerophobota bacterium | reverse complement strand
TAACCCTTCCTCGGCAAAATAACCCATTTTTTCAGCAACCACCTGCATCACATCATCAAAAACATCAACAGAGGGACGAGGAACTAAAAAAAGAACTTTTTCTAATTTTTGAGCTTGAGAAATAGAGGTAATTCCTACTAAACTAACCATTAAAATCCCTACTAATAAAATAACCTTTACTTTTTTAAGCATTTTTTCCTCCTCTACAAATTACTTTTTCATGTAAACAACCTATTTTTCATTTTTATCCGCTATTTTTATTTTCACCTCCTTTCTCTTTATTCTGACCAAGTAATAACTTTAATTCCTATAATGCGAATAATAGCATAAAAACTTACACCCAGAGCAGTAATAAGCAAAATTGCAGCAAAGGACATTCTAGTTTGGAGAAGACTGGAATAGTATAGGACAAGATATCCCAATCCTGAAGCTCCACCTAAGAATTCTGCCCCAATTAAAGTAATTAAAGCGATAATAATGGAGAGAATCAAACCAGAGAAAATTATGGGAAGGCCACTTAAAAACTTAACTTTTAGAAAAGTTTGAATCCGAGTAGCTCCTAAGGAACGCATTAAATCAAGCCTTAACTCACTCGCACTATTGAAACCACTAATAGCATTTACCATAAGTGGAGGAAAAGAGGCAATCATAACTACAATAATTCTGGTAGTTGCTCCTATACCAAGCCAGAGAATAAGAATGGGGACAAGCACAATTGTTGGAGTGCAGGCTAAGGCAAAAATATAAACAACAACCATTTTTTCCAAAGACTTATACTCAGATAAAAGAGCTGCTACCGTAAAGCCAATAATAGCCCCCAATGGGAAACCTATAAAGAGCTCTTTAAGAGTCACTAATAACTGAGGGAAGAATATCTGCCAGAAGTTTGCTACCAGACAAGAAAAAATAGAGCTTGGTTTGGGAATAATCCACTCGGGAACTTTAAAGAAGGTAAAACCATACTCTATAGTTAGAACAACACCGATAAAGATTAATATCGCTCCCGCGTTTTCCTTAGTAAAAATCCGATGACCTTTTTTTTCTCTTTTTTTCTTCTTTCCTTCTCCCAACTTAAGGGTAAAAAAATAATCAGTTTTAGTTTTCTCTGACATTTTCCTCTCCTATTTACATTTGATAGTATTTTCCAATCAAATTTCTAACCTCTCTCGTCTTTTTTAAATAACGAGGATCGGTTAAAAGATTTAACGTTCTCTCTTCCATAGAAAATTCTATAATCTCATTTTTAACAATTTCTCCCGGCTTAGTTCGCATAACTATAATTCGCTCCGATAGAAACACTGCTTCCTCAACACTATGGGTAACAAACATAATAGTTTTCTTAGCTTGGCCCCATATCCGCAAGATTTCCATATCTAATTGTTCTCTGGTAATTGCATCTAATGCTCCAAAAGGCTCATCCATTAACAAAATAGAAGGGTTATGAACAAGAGCTCTGGCTATTCCTACTCTTTGCTGCATTCCACCAGATAGCTCATTTGGATACTTGTCTTCAAAACCTGCTAAACCAACAAGCTCAATTAAATCTCTGGCTCTTTTTTGATTCTCGGGAGTGTTAATTCCTAAAACTTCCAAAGGAAGAAGAACATTTTTTAACAAAGTACGCCAGGGTAAAAGATTGGGAGATTGAAATATTACCCCTATCTCTTTTTGAGATTCCTTCACATATTTACCTTTAATAAATACTTCTCCATCTGTTTTATCCAGCATACCTCCTACAATTCGCAAGATTGTAGTTTTTCCACATCCACTTGGTCCTACAAAGGTAACAAATTCTCCCTTACTTACAGTAAAACTTACATCATGTAAAGCATGGATAGAGCCTCGTAGTGTTGTAAATATCTTCTCTAAATGTTTCACTTCTACTACAGTTTCTCTATTTTTTTCACCTTCAACCTCTTTTTTTAAACTCGCCGCCTGTAAGCCCATAATCTTCTCCTAATATATAAAAATATTACTTTGCTACTATTATTTAATTTTTTATTCCGGCAGATAATTCCTTCATGTAGTTATCAGTACATAGCTTTAGCCCCCCGTATAAGGGTGCTTCACCCTGAAGAGTAGATATTTTTATCTCTGGAGGAATCTGGGTGCCCCATTCTACAATTCTTTTTAAATCATCAAGAAAGAATCCTCCTGAGCGGGTTAGTCCTCCTTCTAAGATGATTAACTCTGGATTTAATAGAGAAGATATGTTGCTAATGGTTATTCCCAAATTCTCAATCCATTCCTTTACTACATTTTTAGCTAATTTGCTATCCTTTTTATAAGCTTCAAATAGCTTTTTAGGAGTAATTTCATTAGTTAGGGGAGAAAATATGTCTTCTTTAAAAGATTCTCTCTGAACCATTTCCTTAGCTTTTTTAATTAATGCAGGACCTGTAGCTAAGCCTTCCAGACAGCCAAATTTGCCAAAGTTTTTAAACAAGTAATCTTTACCCGGGACAAACCAGCCAACCTCTCCTGCATAGTAGTTTGCTCCTCGGAACAGTTTACCATTTATAATGATAGCTCCACCAATTGCTGTACCTAAGGAGATATACACTATGTTTCTGTATTTTTCCTCTTCTTTCCAGAACTCTCCTATAGCAGCTAAATTGACATCATTTTCAATCCAGATAGAAACTGGAAGATTTTTCCTTAATTTTTCTCTTAATGGATATCTTTCTGGTCCATTAATGTTGGGAGAAGAGCTAACGGTTCCCTTATCTATATCTACTACTCCCTGGGCTGCGATTGCAATACCTTTAAGTTTTTTCTGAGGAATGTTAGTATCTTTCAAAATTTTCTTTATCTGTTCAGGGATAATTTTAATTATTTTATCCCAATTATGGGGATTTCTAATATGACATTTCTTTAGAAGCTCTTCTGATAGGCTACCCAAGCCAAAAGTAATTTTGGTCCCCCCTATATCAACGCTTCCAAAGTAAGCAGCTTTTACATTAAACTTCAATATTTCCGGCTTTCTTCCAATCTTTCCCTGATCCTTGGGAAAATTCTCTCTAAGAATTAATTTCTTTCTTAGCAGAATATCAACTGCCCGAGATACACTGGGTTTACTAAGACCGGTTTCACGAGCAATTTCAGCTCGGGAAGTAGGACCATTTATTCGAATTTGGTCTAAAACCAAACTCTGGTTTAATCTACCCATAGATTCGGGTCTAGCAACAATTTTTTTGGAGGTTTTCATCTTTATCCTTAGTTAACAAACTTTCTTAACTAATTATATTGTAATATTATACACAGCAATTTATTTTTGTCAAATAGGTCTGCTTATTTTATCAGGTCTAAAGACTGTACTACTTCTTAGGCTATTAAAATATCTTACTCATTCATCTCTGCGGTGAATAGTTATAGGTCACCTTTTTCCTAAGATAAAATCCATACTTTTAGAGGTGTTGTATAAAAGAGCCTTTGGATGTTGAGAGTAAGATGGCAGAATCTCAGCAGTTAGGTAATCATCATAACCAATATCCTTAAGAGCTTTCATAACTTCTCTCCAGTTTACATCCCCTTCTAAAAGATCAACAAAGCCATTAACATTACCTATGGAACTTCTAAAATCTTTAATATGAACCTTTTTAATTCTTTTATTTAAAATCCTAATCCACTGTTCTGGATATCCAGTTAACAGAGTATTCCCTACATCAAAGTAAACTCCTAAATAATCTGAGCCAATCTTATCAACAAAATCTCTTAACTCTAAAGGGCTTAGTAAAAACTTGTTCCAGACATTTTCTATGCCTATTGCTACCTTGTACTCCTCTGCGGTTAAGGCACATTCCCTTAGAGCATCAAGAGATCTTTCGTAGGCAACATCATAGGGAACAACCTC
Source organism: Candidatus Aerophobota bacterium (assembly GCA_021160405.1). Lineage (GTDB taxonomy): Bacteria > Aerophobota > Aerophobia > Aerophobales > JAGHCO01 > JAGHCO01. The sequence continues at coordinate 453 of JAGHCO010000097.1, read as the reverse complement.
TGCTTGAGGATTAAAGAAAACATCTACTGCCCCCGGGATAACTAAAATTGTGTCTACCTCAAGATAGGAGGCAAACTCCAGCATCTTTTTAACTATACCCTTAGCCTTTTCTCTTACCTTAACTTCAGAACTGGTTAGGGAATAATTCCAAAGAAGGCCACTGGCTAAACTGCTCAGCTCTATTCCTACTTCCTTAGCCATTTCTGCAATCCTAATTATATCTTGACGGGAAGAGTTAAGATTTATCTCTCCTTTTTCCTCCAAGGCAAGCTCTATTCCATCAAAACCTGCATCCTTAGCCAGCTCCATACATCTTTTTAACTCAAACTCAGGCTTCCCTGACAGCACTCCAGGAAAAGACCAGTAATTTATTCCCTTTTTCATCATTTCCTCCTAAGTGATTATTTCAACCGCATCTTTAAATCTTTATAGGATTTTTTAACAAGCTCAATG
>JAGHCO010000039.1 GCA_021160405.1 Candidatus Aerophobota bacterium | reverse complement strand
TTTCTTGCGTCCATGTTCATCTTCTTACCTCCCTGGAGGAAATAAAATATCCAGGGAGGATTGTATCATATTTCGGTTACTTTTTGTATGATTTAACCAATAGATTTAACCAATACCCTTTCGGTTACATTATACATGATTTGATGCGCTCTCTACTAAAAATTTGACAAATAATTATAATAATTTATAATTATGTAAAATTATAAAAGGAGAATTTACTGAAGTTTAAAACTTTTAGAGGAAGAGGAGCTAAAGAAATTAAAAGATCTTTCTCGGAAAACTCATATTCCTGAGGCAAAATTAATTAGACTTACCTTAAGAGAATTTTTAAAAGATAAAAAGAAATTAGATGTAATCTTAGGTAGAAGTAAATAAAGATTACTCAAAAGGTTATTAATAAGAATAGCACTAGATACTCTTCGAAGGAAAAGCTAAAGAAAAAATTATTTAGCCGTTAAGGAGAGTAAAATTGTGGAAAGAATATATAACTCTCTCTCTCTTGAGAATAAGTTAGTTTTTTTAATTAGACATAATTTTAATAAAGTAAATTTTAAAAGGATAGGTAATGCTTTATGCGTCGCCTATCCTTTTTTTATTTGATTTTTGAAGGATCGGTAAAGCTAAAAATAAGGCCGGAAAGGAGGCGAGAAACTAAAGGTGGCCATTAGCTGGGAAAACAAAAACTTTCTAAGGAGGAAGGTTAAATAATTAAATTCCTTTTTAGAAGCGTTCAGGAAAAATAAACTAAGTCTCAAAAAGTAAGTAGAAATCATTGTAGCTTACAAATAAAAAATAAATCAGGAGGAAAAAGTGAAAAAGATAAGTAAATTTTTGGCCTTTACAGTTATAACCTCTTTATTAATAGGAGTTATGGAGATATCTGGATTTGCAGCTGAGAAGAAACCTATCACTCTTAAAGTTCAGTGGTTTCCTACAGTAACATATGATAATTTTTTAGAACTACAAAGCGAAAATCCTGGGAAATTAACGGGTTGGTTGGCCTTTGAATGGATAGCGAATCTTTTTGCAAGAAAAAATCCAAATATAAAGTTAGAATTTGTGCCGGCTATATCTCAAAGTAGAAGCGAACCTTTGTTAACCGCTCTTGCTGGAGGAACTGCTCCTTGTTGGTACTATGCCCCTCAAGATAACATGGAATCTGTTATTTCTAAAGGATTAGCAGCCGATATTACTGATTATGTAAAGGATTGGGAAGGAGCCAAGAAGATTCCTTCTACTTTATGGGACCCCTGTTGGCGAAATGGTAGATGCTATGGAGTTATTAGAGATTTAGTTTCCAGTATGACCGTAGCGTATAGAAAAGATTGGTTTAAAGAAGCGGGAATTTTTAATGCTAAAGGAGAACCAGCTGTTCCAGATAACTGGACAATAAAGGATTTCACTGATATTGCTATAAAGCTGACTGATGCCAAGAAAAAACGCTGGGGATGGGCTATAACTTCTACTTCCTGGGGAGCAGGATGGTTTACCGGAGAGATATGGTCGGTCATTATGGGAATACCTAGAACAGTACCTGATAAAACTTTTAAGTATACCTGGAGATGTGGTCCAGCAGAGGAATGGGCTAAACCTCTTCAGTTTTTAAAAGATCTTCTCTGGACTCATAAATGTGCTCTTGGAGGAATGACCTATGACTTTGGTACTGCCTATAAAGAATTTGATGCTGGTCGGGTAGGAATGAGTTTCAAAATGGATGGAACTCTTAGGAACTATGCACTAAATGAAGGGAAACCAGGATTTCTATGGGGAAGTAAGGTAGGAGTAGCACCTTTCCCTATAGGAGCAGGTGACTTAAAATATGGTGACTACTGGACTAACTATTATGTAATGAATCCTACCTTAAGCAAGGAAGAGAAAGATGCTGCCTGGAAACTACAAGATTACTGCTTTATGAATGGTGAAGGAAGACAAACCTTTGTGAATATGTTAGCTCAGGTAGGAACTGCTCAGAGCCTTTTTCCTGTTTATTCAAATCTTCCAGAAAGTATAGCTAACCTGATGCCCGTGGAGTGGAGAAAAGTAATAGAAAAAGATGTTATCGGTATTCCTGTTGGGCCTAGCCGTACTCGGGGAACAGGCCAGGCTTATAATGTTCCTCTCAGAAACTGGAATATAATGAAAGATCACATTGGTAATGCTGTAGAAGCGATAGTAAGTAATCCTAATGCTGATCCCCTAAAAATAGCACAAGATATGAAGAAAAAAATTGATAGTGTAGTTTTAAATTATAAGGTTGAGGAAACTACTAAAGAAGATTTCAAAAGATACTACACTGCTCTCGGAGAATACTATCAGAAAAACTTCCCTGAATACTACAAAGAATACTTCCTGGGCTACTTAGAAAAATACTATAAAGTCTGGTAGAGAGATTTAAAAGGGGCTGCTCTTTAAGCGGCCCCTTTTATCTAAAAATAATGAAAAAAAAGTTAACAAAAGATGAGATTAAGGGAAGAGGATTTAAATATATTGGCCGAACAGCCTGGCTGTGGACCATACCAGGAATACTAATTTATATTATTTTTCGCTGGTATCCTGTTCTCCTTTCATTTGTTGTTTCTCTTCAAAAATATCAAATACTGGGGAAAAGTACTTTTGTTGGTTTACTTAATTTTAAGAACTTAATTTCTGATCCTCTGTTCTTTATAGTTTTTAGAAATACTCTTTATTATACAGCCTTATCCTTAGCTCTTGTTTTTTTACCTCCTATATTTGTTTCCATATTACTTATGGAAATGAGAAGAAGTGTCATTGCTATAATGATGATTCTCTGGTTTATTCCTGTAGGCTCTATAGCCAGTGTAGTTCTCTGGAAATGGTTTTACAATACTCAATATGGTTTACTTAATGGCATTTTAGTTAGTTTGGGTCTTCCTACTTCAGGTTGGCTTAATGATGCTCGTATAGCTATGCTTTGCCTGGTTTTACCTGGTTTAATTATGTACGGTCCTAGTTTAATTTACATTGCCTCTATACAAAGCATTCCTGAAGAGATGTATGAAGCTGCAGAATTAGAAGGCGCAGGATTCTGGCAGAAAATATGGCATATTACTTTACCAAGACTTAGACCAATAATAGCTATGCTCTTAATTTTAGCTATTATTCGTAATATGCAGATGTTTAATCAAGCTTTTATTATGACTGGTGGCGGGCCTCATGATGTTACCCGAACAGTGGTAATGTATATTTACAGAATGGCTTTTCAACGGTTTAAATTTGGGTATGCTACAGCTTTAGCTGTAGTTTTATTCTTTGTACTATTGGTTTTAATTTATCTTCAAAGGAGATATTTTAAGGAAAATCCAGATATATAAGGATAAAAAATGCCCTTAATTGCAAAAGTAGGGAGAAAAAAATGGAAAGTTAGGTTCCTACTTATTGGCATTACTATATTTTTGTGGCTGGGAGTAGTTATTCACCTTTTCCCCGTTTGGTGGATATTCTCCTCTTCCCTTAAAGGTAATGAAGAGATATTTGCTTTTCCCCCCACTTTTTTCCCTCACACTCCTTACTGGGGAGTTTATAAATTACTTATTAAAGGTGCTAGTAAACTTCTACCATATCCATTATGGATTTATATAAAAAACAGTGTAATTTTGGTAGTAGGAGTAATATTACTTCAGGTGCCTCTTAGTGCTATAATTGCTTATACTCTTTCCAAACTTCATCGCCCAAAATGGAGTAGAATTTTATTTTTATTCTTTGTGGGAACTATGTTTGTTCCTTCGGAAGTTTCGCTTATTCCCAGTTACTTAATTTTGCAAAATTTCCCTTTTCCCTCTCGAAGTATTCCTAATATTCCTTTCACCAATACTACTTTTCCCCATATTAATTTTCTCAATACTTATTGGGCAGTAATCCTTCCTTCTATGGTTAATGCTTTTAATGTTCTTTTATTTAAAGGATATTTTGATACTATTCCCGATGAGATTATTAATGCCGCCCGTCTTGATGGCTCTTCTGAAATAGGTATTTTAAGAAGGATAATACTTCCTATGTCAAAGCCTATCTTTGCTGTAGTTGGCTATTTTACTTTTACCGGAGTATGGGGGTCTTTTTTATGGCCACTTATTGTGCTTAATAAGCCTGATTTATGGCCTATATCAATAGCTATTTATAAGGCTCAGGAAACAATCGCTCGTCTTGGGATCAGTGCACGTCCTTCTCCTGGCGAAATAGAACAGATAGGTTTTTTAGGCTGGAATGGGATAATGGCTCTATCCGTTATGGAATCAATTCCCGTTATGATAGGCTTTCTTATCTTTCGAGAGTATTTAATGAAGGGAATAAAATTACGAGGATTTAAATAGAGCATCTCAAAAAAATTCAATCTTATTTTTGTTAATAGATTGGCTTTCCCCTTCCCGGATTAAAAAAAGTATCAATCCCCATTCTTTCTGTATATGAGGGTAAAAAAGTTAGCAAAGTAATATCGGCAATGGATAATGCAAAATTCTTCTAAAAAACTTAATTATTGGAAATGGCGAATATTCTGGGGCGTTTCTTTAACTTACGGAATATTTTATCTTTGTAGATTAAATATCTCTGTAGCCCTACCAGAAATTGGTCGTGAGTTTAG
>JAGHCO010000210.1 GCA_021160405.1 Candidatus Aerophobota bacterium | reverse complement strand
CCCTTTATCGCCGTATCATCACCCTACCATCACCCTACTTTCACCTTTTTTACCGTAGAATCACCCTTTTTCACCTCATCATCACCCAGGTTTCACCCTTTATCACCCTGCCATCGCCTTTCACCCGCTCACTTTCGCTCTTTATCACCCTATCATCACCCTTTTTCGCTTCACCATCGCTTTTTTCACCTTAGTTTCACCTTACTATCACCTTTTTCCACCTTTATCGCCTTATCATCACCCTACCATCACCCTACTTTCACCTTTTTTCACCCTTTCATAGGGTGAATCACTCTAAAATCACCCAAGTGAAAAAGTGATTTCACCCTTTCACTCTATGACTCGAAGAATTTTAGTTCTATTACTCAACCACTTCACTAAAATATATTCACCAAAACATATGCAAAAGTTTGATATCTTTTTTTTCAATTACAAGGCAAACAAAGCTTTAAAAAGTATAAATCTGACTTTGATATGGTGAAGCCAATGAGCCATAAAAGTAAGCCTCTTGAACATCCTGACTTTAGTGCATTTGAGTTTGTTCAGGAGATGTTACAGGGAGATCCAACTTGCGCTATAAACTTTGACCGTATTCAATGGGACACAAAAGAGGGGAGGTACGTTATTGTAGAATTTCTTCTTTGTGATGAGAAACAGTTCGAGCGGGGTATAACCCCATATACTAGTCATCCTAACAGGTATTTCCATAAGAACAGACAGAAATTTATTTCCTTATGGGAACTAGCTCAAGCTCTTGATGCAAAATTATATTTAGTAAATTATGCAAAAAAAGGAACAAAGCATGGAGATGAAGTTCTCTTAATGGAAGTTTTGAGGATTGACCCTGATGATCCAGAGAAGAAACCTGTTAGAACAAGGAATATTAGAATGACTAGGGATGAATTCTCTAAGTGGTTCAGAGAGTTAAACAGCAGAGGATGCGTTTAATAACAAGGATATCTCTAGTTTTTGAGCATTTATCAGGAATATAAATTCTTCTAAAAATTTCTTTTTCAAATTCGCTTAACAATATTGAATTAGTTTCGATTTTTTGTATGATGTTCCTCTCGTTTTCAGAAAGTGGTCTAAAAATAATGATATTTCTCTCTTTTCCCTTTCATCTCTCAACAACAACCCAATTTTATCAAAGAATTCACTTAATTTTGACTGTAATATAACTCTAATTTCACCCTTTTCGCTTACTGATCCTTCTATATCCACCTGTGGAAATATGGTGAAATTAATGGTGAAAGAAGAGAACAAGGTGAAAAAGAGGGATTCATCGGGGAAGTTAAAGTGGCCAAGGTTGAAAACATGATGATAAGTAGAAAACGTACATTAGTTGAAAACCCAACTTGTAATCAGTGAAAATGAAGTGGCTTATCACTACTTTTGAAATAACACCTAAAGAAGTTTTCAAAGTTAGGTAACATTTTAATACTTTGGCAATTGATAACCTAATGTTGGGGGATCAAAAATGGTCAAAGGTCATTTGTTTTCAGAGTATTTCATTACAGAGGGTATAAAATTAACGGATGACTACTCAAAAATAAGCAATGAAGAGCTTGAAGAACTTTTTGAAAACATAAAATTGATATATACTCGCTTTGTTACAAGAGAAAATCCAGACGAGCCAGATACTGAAGATGATTTTATTCGACCTATTTTAGAATTACTTGGGTGGTACTACTCCCGCCAAAAATCCCCCTCAAGAAATGGAAGGACAAATGTCCCCGATTTTGTCCTCTTTACTAGCAAAGAAGATAAAGAGGAATTTGACAGAGCAGACCCAAAGAAAAAACCTTGGGAAAAAGTGGCTTGTGTACTAGAGGCGAAAAGATGGGGACGACAACTCGATAGAAGAGACACTCACGATATGTTTGACCCCTCCATACCCTCAAATAAAATACTTTTATATCTCTCAGAGGCAGAGATTGCTTCAAACGGTAAAATAAAATGGGGGATCTTGACAAACGGTAAGGTTTGGCGACTTTACTATGCAAAAGCCTCACCAAGGAGCGAAGCGTTCATCGAGATAGACCTTGAAGAGATCTTCGGTGTAGAAGTTGGCAAACAAAAATCCATTGAAGCGTTTATTAATAAGAGTAGAGAAAAAAGGTTCGAACTCTTCAAACTACTCTACCTACTTTTTAGGAAAGAAGCTTTCATCCCAACAGATTGGAGACCCGATAAAACCTTCCTTGACTTAGCAATCAAAAAGGCTAGGCTCTGGGAAGAGAAAGTTACTGAGAACCTCAAAGATAAAATATTTGGTGAGGTTTTTGTAAACCTTGCAAGAGGTTTTGTCGAACACGCTAAAAGCATGGGTAAAGAAGTTTCAGATGAACTTCTAGATGAGATCTACGCCAATACACTAATCCTACTTTATAGATTATTATTTTTGCTTTATGCTGAAGATAGAAACCTCTTACCAATGACAGAGTCAAACTACAGGAAGACATATTCCCTACATTCAATTCGCGAGGAGATAGCAAACAGATTTCCCACTGGAGTGCCTTCCAACCCCCCATTGAGTAAAAATGCTTATACTTACTGGGAAAGATTAACTTCACTCTTCAGGATGATTAATAAAGGGGATAGAGAACTCGGTATTCCCCAGTATAATGGGGAACTTTTCAATGACGATATCCATGGATTCTTTAGGACATATAAGTGTTCTGATTACTACCTCGTCCCAGCGATAGATATGCTAAGTAGAGATTACGCAACTAACAATGAAAGACCAAGAATAAACTACAGGGATCTCTCTGTGAGACATTTAGGAAGCATTTACGAAGGTCTTTTAGAATTCAAATTGAAAATTGCCAAAACGGACCTGAAGATCGAAAAGAGAAATAGTAAAGAAGTTTATGTTCCAACGGAGGACGAAAACGAAGCAATCGTTAAGCGAGGTGACCTCTATCTAACTAATGATAAATCCGAAAGAAAAGCCACAGGGTCATATTATACTCCTGACTATGTAGTCCAATACATTGTTGAAAAGACAGTTGAACCATTAATTCAAAAGAAAATAAATGAATTTGAACAATGGATTGAAGAAGTCAAAAATATGAGGGATAAAGAAGTGATCGAGAAACTAAGGGAATATAAAATAAAAGTCAAAGAACCAGTTTCTGACGAAGATATGGCTATGTATAGGAACTTACTCTTGCAAGTGAAAGATGTTGCTATGTCAATTTTGGACTTGAAGGTTCTCGATCCCGCTATGGGGAGTGGTCACTTTCTTGTGGGTGCTGTGGACTACTTATCAAGCAGACTTCTCGAAATCATCGGAGAATACTCAGATCAGGTTTACTTTGGAGACATACCCTATGGAAGTCCCTTGATACAAGTGTTAGCGGAATTGCAAGAGAAGATAATCAAGAATGCAATAGAAAATAATTATCACATTGATGAAACAAAACTAACTGACAAAGATCTTATAAAGAGGTTAGTATTGAAAAAATGTATCTACGGGGTAGATATAAACCCACTTGCTGTTGAACTAGCCAAATTATCCCTGTGGTTACACACTTTCACTGTAGGTGCACCTCTTTCATTCCTTGACCACCACTTAAAGTGTGGTAATTCCCTAATAGGAGCATGCATACGTGACGTACAAAGGAAACTGAGAGGCACAATACTTGAATATATTTACCACGAATTAATGTCTGCAAATACCAAAATTAAAGAGTTAGTGTGGTTAGGAGACACGAATATAGATGAGATAGAGCATAGCAAGGAACTTTACAATTTAGCGATGGATCCACTTCACAAGTATAAACCACTTTTTGACTTATATACGGGAAGTTACTCCCCAACATATGTGAGAGAGCATGATACTAGCAAATTTATAAAAAGAAAAAAGTTCCTATTTGATGTACTCCTCTTTGTTGTTGATCCATCAAAACTCACAAATAATCCCGAAAAACTCAAGAGAAAAAGGTATTATCCCCTACTTCTAGCAATTAACAAACTAGCAAAAAAAAAGAGATTTT
>JAGHCO010000096.1 GCA_021160405.1 Candidatus Aerophobota bacterium | reverse complement strand
GTATTTACACCCAATTTATTACAAACATCTTTAAATTTCTCAGGATAGAATTTTATAAAAATAGAAATTTCGCCGAATATTAACTTCATTGCTGCTTTTGCTCCAATTAAGAGATACAATGGAAGGTGGGTGGGAATAAAAATGCTATCTCTTAGATTCTGCACAGGCATAGTTAAATAAACCTGAGGTTCTAAGTCACTTAAATTACGTTTACTTTTTATTTCTGAAGATAATATATAATCACATCTTTCCCAGGGAACTTGTTCTAAATGATATAAAGTGTGTTGAAAATTCGCCCGACGCACAAACTCCGAATCTCCAAGTCCTGTTATGCCAACTGTAAAACAGTCAGCTAACAATAATAATGGTAGTGAATTTACAAACACTTCTTTCGGAGGATTTTCAATTAACTTACCAATAATAAAATTAATAGATTCTCCTTTATGTTTAGATTTAATAATATGAATTCTCTCTCCAGTGAGGGAGTCCGTTCCCTGATCTGTTAAATAAATCTCTTCAAATCGTCTCATTCTCTCTAACTGCCTTATTACACGTGTTATCTGTTTATAGACAGATGGATTTTGTACACCTATCTTTCTAAATGTAGAGTCAATAGATTCAGGACCATTCTCAATTTCTATAAGTTTTAATATCTTTTCATTTATTTTACTTTCCTTTACCTCGATAATCTTGAGACCTTCCGGCCCCCATACAAGAATATCACCAATTCCAACAGTAGAAGTTATATCCGACATTAAGGCAAATCTATCTTTTTCCTTGTTGATTCTCTCTATAACTGACATTACTGACTTCCAATTTTTATCACAGAGATAACCATGTCTTGAATCAGGATTAACTAATCGTCTCAAATATCCCCGAGTGCCACCAAAAAGAATCCATACAATGGAATTGGCTAGTTCTCTAAATGCCGCTTCCTGTATCATGAGATATTGCTCTTCCGTGTTTATCTCAATATAATCCTTATTCTTTTGTAATTCCCTTTTGTGTTTGCCCTTACTCATCCTTTTCTTTTCGGCACGAATAGCAATAATCTCTTCTTCAATAAACAAAATACTTCGGAGAATTTGTTCTTGCGCTTTAATAAATCCTTTAAAATCTTCTTTCCGCATCTTTTCTGGGCCAACGCGATTGAATGCATCCTCAAGAGATTCTCCTTGTTGACGTAATTTTCTTAAACCATAATTAAAAATATAATCACTGGTATACTTAAGCCTTTTTTTAAATTCACATTGCTTCATATTCCTTATATTCCTTAATAAAACTCCCTATTTAACTTCTTATCTTCCTCACTCACTCCATACTCCTCATCATCAATCTCGCTGTAATTGACATAGAGATGGTTTTTATCTAAACACTCCAACAAAAATCTTTTCTGATCCTCAATAGACAACTCTTCAAAATCTTTTGCGTGCTCATCAATGGTTTTAACATCGACCTTGTAGCTCAAAAAGGCCTTCTTCTTCATTGTTTCCCAAAGCTTTTTCAATTCTTCTTTTGTTCTCGCTTTTTGGATCTTTTCAACAAAATTTTGGTTCCATTTTAGGAGTTCTAAATAGACAAAATCTCCGCCGCCTTGCCAGCCCACTTCTTTGGAGATTCCATCAGGATCATTATTTCTAATAACATCTTTTAGCCTTGTAACAGCACTAGCTTTTCCATAATCTAGTTGTTCAACTCCTATATATTGTCTTCTCATTTTATGAGCAACTGCAGCTGTAGTACCTGAACCAAGACAAAAGTCCATAATTAAATCTCCCTCATTAGAAGAAGCTAGTAAGATGCGTTGTATTAAATGTTCTGGTTTTCTAGTGTTAAATTCCATTTTGTAATCTTTAGCACCTAAAAAACCAGAAAAATTTTTTATATCTGTCCAGATATCTTTAAAAGGTTTTTTTGATATATCTCCCGAGGGCTGTCTTACATCAAAAGTAAGTTTATTAAAAGCAACTCTTTCTTTGTTTTTAGCATAATAAAAAATTTGAGAATGAGAATAAATCCAATTATTAGACAACCACTTATTACCTGCAACATAAGGAATGGATGTATCCCAAATAATTTCACTTCTAAAATTATCTCTTCCAAACACTTCGTCCATTATAATCTTTAAATAGTGAGCCTCTTTTACATCCATTTGAACATAAATGCTTCCATCCTCTCTTAACAAATCCTTTGCAACTTCGAGCCGATTCTTCATAAAAGTAAGCCAAGTAGAATGATTGAAACTATCATTGTATTTAAAACTATCATTTCCGGTATTATATGGCGGATCAATGTAAATCAGTTTTACTTTTCCGGCAAAGCGTTTTTTGAGGGAATGAAGGGCTAAAAGATTATTGCCTTTAATAATTAGATTATCCTTTATGTCTCCATTCTCATCCGTTCGGAAGCCATCAAATTTATGCTCGCCTTTGGCGTCAATTCGTTTGGCGTTGGTGAAAACTTTGGGATCAAAAAGACGGCTGATTTCATCTGGCGCTAAAATTTCATTCCAGAAAATTTCATCGCGCTTCTGGTCTTCTTTTGTCATTCCGCCTTCTAAAACACAATCTTTATAAGGCCAAGAAAGCACAACTTCTTTTTTCTCGCTGATAAATTCTCCTTTTTCATCAATTAAACCAATTTTATTCTTAAAAGCAGTATAAGAATCCAGCAAAAATTGCTTGTTGGAGACAAACTTTACAAACTTGTCTTTATCAAAAATAAGCGTACCATCTACTTCAACAAAAAATACTTCTTTCATCTTTTCATCAGACAAAAGAAGTTTTATAAGTCCTTTATCCAACTTCAAAGCCAGCTCAATAACTTTATTCTTTAAAATCTCGCCTTCGCTCACAAGGCGTTCATC
>JAGHCO010000158.1 GCA_021160405.1 Candidatus Aerophobota bacterium | reverse complement strand
TTTCTCATCCAGTTTCTCATAATTAGAATCCATCTTTCCATCCAATCTTTTTATCTCTGATAGAACCTCATTACGTAGAGAATCTACCTTCTCATCCAGTTTCTCATAATTAGAATCCATCTTTCCATCCAATCTTTTTATCTCTGATAGAACCTCATTACGTAGAGAATCTACCTTCTCATCAAGACGCTTATAACCAGAATCTACCTTCTCATCAAGACGCTTATAACCAGAATCTACCTTCTCATCAAGACGCTTAATCTCTCCCTGCAAAGCTCGTAATTCTGGGGCTACAACATCCTGAAGGGCTTTTTTTACATTTTCATAAACTCCCATTTTTTGCTCTCCACATTTTATTTTTCTTTTAGTGGTTATTATACTACAAATTTCAAATTTATCAAGGTAGTTATTATCCTTAAGAATTTGGTATAAATTTTGCTTTATAAAATTAAAGTATTTTGTTGATTTGCCGATAATAAAAAAAGTGAAAAGTAAAGAGTAATATGTGAAGAGCAAAGAAGAGGGTGAAATGAACAATGGTTTTCTTACCATAGGTGAGTTATGCCAGAGAATTGGGGTAAAGGAATACACTCTAAGGTACTGGGAAAGAGAATTCAGTGATTTTCTCAAGCCTTACAGGAGCAAGGGTGGACACAGAAGGTACAGCGAAGATGAGGTAAAAAGGCTCTTGAGAATTAAGGAACTGGTGAGAGATAAAGAATACACCATAAAGGGAGCAAGAAAAATCCTAAATAATAATGAATATGATAAAGAGGAAGAAAATTCTTCTCAAAAGGGAAATCTTTTCCTTGGTAAAAAAATACTTATTACCGGAGGAACAGGGACTGTAGGAAAAGAGATAACCCGTCATCTTTTAACTTCTCATCCTTCAGTAATCAGGATTTATAGTAGGGATGAGACAAAACAATTTCAAATGAACCAACAGTTTGGAGAAAAGAATAATATAAGATATTTCATTGGGGATGTGCGAGATGAAAAAAGATTAAAAATGGCTATGGAGGGTGTGGATATTATCTTTCACTTAGCTGCTCTAAAGCATGTTACTTCCTGTGAATATAACCCCTTTGAGGCAATTAATACCAATATATACGGCTCCCAAAATGTTATAAATGCAGCTATGCAGGTAAATGCAGAAAAAGTAATCTTTACCTCAACTGACAAGGCAGTAAATCCCACAAGCACAATGGGAGCTACAAAACTTATGGCTGAGAAGCTCTTTACGGCTGCCAATTATTATAAGGGCAAGCGAAGAACTGTGTTTGCAAGCGTCAGATTTGGTAATGTATTAGGTTCAAGGGGTTCAGTTATCCCCCTATTTAAAAATCAACTTACGAACGGAAAATCAATTACTATAACGAGTAAAAAAATGACAAGGTTTATAATGTCTTTAAGGGGAGCAGTAAAATTTATTTTTAAAGCAACTCTCTTAGCAAAGGGGGGAGAGGTTTTTGTCCAAAAGATGCCTGTAGTTAAAATAATAGATTTAGTTGAGGTTTTAGAAAGCGTATTAGGACTCCATAATAATATAAAGGAGGTGGGAATAAAACCTGGAGAAAAACTCTATGAAGAGGTAATGACTAAAGATGAGCAAACAAGGGCTCTTGAAAGAGATGATATGTATATAATTCTTCCTGCACTAAAGGATATGGGAACCATTAAGCATTTTTATCCAGATTGTTACCTTCCTCAGGGAAACAATCACCGCAGCTCTGAGAAGGGTCCTTTTTTAACTAAAGAGCAGATAAAACAATTTTTAGAAAAGGAGAGGTTAATATAATGAAAATTCTTATAACTGGGGGAGTAGGTTTCATTGGAAGATGGGTAGTTAAGTATCTATTAAAAGAGAAACATGACCTTTGGATTATAGATAATCTTTGTAATGCAAAAGAGGATAACCTGATAGAGCTTTGCAGCGATCCTCATTTTAAAAAATTTATTAAAGTAGATATAAAAAATAAAGATATTTTACATCAAATTTTCCAAGAAAAATTTGATCTATGTCTTCATTTAGCTGCTGCTATTAATGTGCAGTTAAGCCTTGATAATCCAAAAGAGATTTTTGAAACAAATGTAGAGGGCAGTTTTAACATTCTTGAAGAAGCAAGAAGAACAAATACTAAGGTTATCTTGATGAGCACTTGTATGGTTTATGATAAAGCAAAAAACTCACAAAAAATTGATGAGAATCATTCCCTTTTACCACGTTCTCCTTATGCTGCAAGTAAAATAACTGCTGAAAATCTTGCCTTATCTTATTATTACAGTTATGGATTGCCCGTAGCTGTTCTTCGTCCATTTAATACCTACGGCCCTTATCAAAGGATAGATGGGGAAGGGGGAGTAATTTCCTGTTTTATTGCTAATAGCTTATCAGGAAAAGCTCTCAATATCTATGGAGATGGAAGACAGACACGGGATTTTCTCTATGTAGAGGATTGTGCAGAATTTGTAAAAAGAACAATCTCCTCAGATAAGATATGGGGGGAAACTATTAACGCAGGGACAGGTAAAGATATCTCTATTAATGAATTAGCTTTATTAATTGGCAATGGGTCTGGAAAAATTAAACATCTTTCTCATATTCATCCTCAAAGCGAGATAGAAAAACTTGTTTGTGATTACAGTAAGGCAAAAAAGCTTTTAGGATGGGAGCCCAGGGTAAGTTTAGAGGAAGGAATAGCAAGAACAAAAGAATGGATATGTAGTCAGAGGAAGAAAGATTAGAGGCAAATGTAAAGCTTCTTACATGGGTAGGGGAGGATTTAGCCTGCGAGGAGAAAATAAAATGCTAACTTATTTACCTTATGGACATCATTGGATAGATGATGAGGATATAAAAGAGGTAGTGAAAGTTTTAAAGGGCGACTGGATAACCCAGGGGCAAAAGGTAAAGGAATTTGAGAAAGCTTTAGCTGAATATACAGGAGCAAGGTATGCTGTTGTTTTTAATAGTGGAACATCAGCTCTGCACGCATCATCTTTTGCCGCTGGTATCAGAAAAGATGATGAGGTAATCACTACTCCTATTAGCTTTGTTGCCACAAGTAACTGTATTTTATATTCAGGAGCAAAGCCTGTATTTGCCGATATTAAAGAGGATACTTACACCATAGATCCAGAAGAAATTGAGAAAAAAATTACTCCTTTTACAAGAGCAATAATCCCTGTGGATTTTGCTGGTCAACCTGCTGATTTAGAGAAAATTCATCAGATTGCAAAAGAAAATAATTTAGTAGTAATTGAGGATGCCTCCCACGCTCTGGGAGCTGAATATAGGTGTAACTCTCAACTCTCAAATTGGCTCAAGGTGGGAAGCTGTTATCACTCTGATATGACAATTTTTAGCTTTCATCCGGTAAAGCTTATTACTACTGGAGAAGGGGGAGCAGTAATCACAAATAATAAAAAGTTTTACGAAAAACTCCTTCTCTTTAGAAATCATGGGATAACCAGAAACAGAAATAGATTTATTAATAAAGACGAGGGACACTGGTACTATGAGATGCAAACCCATGGCTATAACTACCGTATAACAGATTTTCAATGTGCCCTGGGAATATCTCAATTAAAAAAACTACCAAAATTTCTTACCCGCAGAAGAGAAATTGCTCAAAGATACAACGAAGCTTTTAAAAACATAGAGGAAATAATTATCCCTTATGAAAAACCTAATGTCAAATCTGCCTGGCATCTTTATGTGATAAAACTTAAGTTAAATAAGTTGAGAGCAACTCGCAGGGGAATCTTCGAGGCTTTAAGAAGAGAGAATATAGGAGTGCAGGTGCACTATATACCAATTTACTATCAACCTTATTACCAGGAATTAGGTTACAAAAGAGGGCTTTGCCCTGTAGCAGAGAGATATTACGAACAGGCGATTACTTTGCCAATATTTCCCAGAATGGAAGAAAGAGACATACTTCGAGTAATAAATACAGTTAAGAGAATAACAGCTCGTTTTAGGGAAAAAGAGGAAGTTTTAGTATAAGGTAATTTAAAATGAGAAAAATAAGAATAGGAAATAGATGGATTGGCGAAGAAGAGCCTACTTTCATTATCACTGAGATAGGCTCAAATCATAATGGAAGATTGGAACAGGCAAAGAGGCTGATTGAAGCTTCAAAAAAGGCAGGAGCAAATGCAGTAAAATTTCAGTCATTTACTCCTGAAGAATTGGTAAATCCCAAAATACTAAATGACCATGCACAATGGGTTAAAAATCCCGCTTGGGATATGTTAACTAAACTACAATTACCAGTTGACTGGTATAGAGAACTTAAGGAATTTTGTGATAAATTAGAAATTATATTTCTTTCCACCCCTTTTGATATTGAAAGAGCCAATCTTTTAAATGAGATAGGTGTTGATGCTTTTAAAATAGCCTCTGGTGATTTAACTTTTTACCCTTTAATTAAACACATAGCTAAGTTTAGAAAACCTATTATTCTTTCAACCGGCATGGCCTATTTAAATGAAGTTAAAAGAGCTGTGGATGTTATTAAAGATGAGGGAAACGAAAAAATTATTCTGCTTCACTGTGTCTCTAACTACCCAGCCAAATTGGAAGATGCAAATATAAAAGCTATGATAACTATGCGAGATACCTTTAATTTACCCGTGGGATATTCCGATCACACATTGGGTTATGTAGTTCCTTTAGGTGCAGTTGCCTTAGGGGCTTGTGTAATTGAAAAACATATAACCCTGGATAGAAGAATGGAGGGTCCTGACCATCCATTTGCTCTGGAAGTAGCTGAGTTTTCCGAAATGGTGAAAAAAATAAGGGAGCTTGAGAAAGCTTTAGGAGATGGGAAGAAAAAGCCGGTAGTAAGGGAAATGCCAGAGCGTAAATTTGCCCGAAGAGGAATCTATGCAAAATTTGACATTCCAAGAGGGAAAATCTTAAGAGAAGAAATGATAAAAATGGTAAGACCAGCCTATGAGGATGGTTCTAAAGAGCCACAGGAAATACTAAATAGAAGAACAAAAGTGAGTATTAGAAAAGATGAGCCTGTTACTTTGAAGAAAATCTGTGAGGAGATTTAAAGGATGAAAATCTTAGTGATTGGCTGTGGTTCCATTGGCACAAGGCACATCTCCATACTTCAGCACTTAGGGATAGATGAGGTCAGCATTTGTGATGTAAATGAAGATAAGTTAAACCAAATAGGAGAGAAGTTCAATATTTCAAGAAGATATATTGATTATCAGGATGCTTTAGAGAACAAGGTAGATGCAGTATTTATCTGCACACCTCCAAGCTCTCATCTTTCCATAGCCTTTGATGCTTTAAAAAAGGGCTACCATATCTTTATAGAAAAACCCCTCTCTCATAACTTAGAAGGGGTAGATGATTTCGTAAAAGATGCAAGGAAAAAGAAAATTAAAGTAATGCTTGGTTATATGATGAGATTCCATCCGGGTGTGCTCAAAATGAGAGAACTGATTGATAAGGGTGCCATAGGTAAGATATACTCCGTTTCTATCTATGGCGGGCAGTATCTTCCCGATTGGCATCCTCAATCTGATTATAAAGAAGAGTACAGTGCTCAGAGAAAATTAGGAGGAGGAATAATCTTAGATGGAACCCATGAGCTTGATTATGCCATTTGGCTTTTTGGAGAACCCCAAGAGGTATTTTGTTTCTACGATAAGGTCAGCAATTTAGAGATAGATACAGAAGATATTTTTTCTATGTTGATAAGGACAGCTAAGGGGATAACTTTGGAAGTACATGGGGATTATCTTCAAAGAAATTATGAGAGGCGATGTCAGATATTAGGAGAGAAGGGAACCATTATCTGGGACTATAATCAGAGGGCAACAAAGCTATATACTGCAAAAAAGAAAGAATGGGAAGTATTTCCTATTGAAGTAAATTGGGACTCTGTGTATGAAAGAGAGATAAAACATTTTTTAAATTGTATAGAGAAAGATGAGCAACCTTTGGTAAATGAAGAGGATGGTTTATCAGTTTTGAAACTTGCCATAGCAGCAAAAAAATCGGGACAGGAAAAGAGACTTATTAAATTTTCCGAATTCTAAGGATAAACAAAAAAATGAACGATTTAAAAGGAAAAGTAGCTATAGTTAGCGGAGGAACAAGAGGAATAGGAAAAGCTATTGTTAAAAATTTATCTCAAAATGGGGTCAAGATAGCCTTTAGTTATAAAGAGCAAACATCGCTTGCCAATAATTTGGTAAGAGAGCTCTCATCCATAGATGGAGAGGTTATCTCTTTTAAGGTAAACGCTACTGAATTTATTCAGGTAAGCGAAATGGTAAAAAGAGTTTATCAGCATTTTGGGAAAATTGATATCTTAATAAATAATGTAGGACTCTCCTTGGGAAACCCAGTATGGCAAATGAGTGAGGAGCAATGGGATAAGGTAATGCTGGTAAATCTTAAAAGTTTCTATAATTATATTAGGAATACAGTGCCTATCCTCATTAAACAAGAAAGAGGAAAAATAGTAAACATTACCTCTGTATTAGGCTTAAGGGGAAGAGTGGGTCAGCTAAACTATGCTTTAGCTAAATCTATCTTGGTAGGGCTTACTAAGACTTTAGCTCGGGATCTGGGAAGATTTAACATCAATGTAAATGCCATTGCTCCCGGCTATATTGAAACAGAATTCCAAATGGAAAATACTCCTGAGATAATTAGAAAAGTGGTTTTAGATGAATGTGCCATTAAAAAATTGGGAAAGCCGGAAGATGTAGCAAATCTAGTAACTTTTCTTTGCTCAGAGAAAGCATCACATATAACAGGTGAAATAATTAAGGTAGATGCAGGGCAGTATATATAATTAAGTTATGGGTTAAAAAATTTACCTGATAGTCGGAGGCTTTAACCTGCGTAGAGTAGTATATCCAAAGGGGGAAAACAAATATGAAAAAAAGAATAATTGCTATAGTTATAGCCAGAATGTCTTCCACCCGTCTGCCAGGAAAGGTTCTAATAGACATATGTGGAAGACCAATGCTTGGACATATTGTTGATAGATTAAGAAGGGTAAAATCCATTGATGAAATTGTTCTTGCCACTACTAATAAAAATGAAGATAAACCCTTGATTGAATTTGCCAAAAGAGAAAAAATTAAAAGTTTTGCCTACAAAGGTGATCCAGAAGATGTAGTAAATAGAATAAGAAAAACAGCAGAGCGCTTCTATGCTGATATTATAGTTAATGTAAATGGTGACTGTCCTCTGATAAATCCTTCTACTATAGAGAACCTAATACAGGCTTTGATAATGCACAATGCTGAAAGGGCATTGACTTCCCAGGTAAATGGTAGAAGACATGAAGGGGTGGATATCTTTACCTTAAGAGCATGGCAAAAAGTAGATGAGAATTCTACAAAATCTTATCAAAGGCAAAATACTACCGGCTGTCTTCATGAACGTCCTGATATCTTGAGAACAGTTGAAATTGAAGATGAGCCCATTTTTTACGAGTTAAATCACCGCATCTGGGTAGATACACCAGCCGATTTAAATTTCATCCGGGAAATTTATAAAAGATTATATAAACCGGGAGAAATTGTAGATTTAAGGAAAGTTATCAGACTCCTTCAGAAAGAGCCAGAACTTATGGAGATAAACTCTTATGTTAGACAGAAAAAATTGCAGGATAAAAGTAAAAAGATTGTTTTTAGGGCAGATGCGAGTAGAGAAGTTGGAATGGGACATATAATGAGATGCCTTGCTTTAGCTCAGCAATTACAAGAATATCACTTTTGTGGAGTAAATTTTGTAACCAAGAGTAGCAATGGTGTTGTTGATATGATTAGAGAAAGAGGCTTTGGAGTGAAAGTTTTACCTCAAGGTATATCAAAAAATGATGAATTAAATGAAGTGGTTAATTTTTCTCAGGATTATGGTGCAGATAGAATAATTCTTGATTTAAAAGGGAATATAG
>JAGHCO010000034.1 GCA_021160405.1 Candidatus Aerophobota bacterium | reverse complement strand
TTTATTGTGTCACATTTAGGTGCAGCGTATCCTAAGAAAGAGTTGCTCGATACAGATTTTCTTTACTTTTATCTATGTCAAATAGACTTTGGAAATTTAATAGGTGATAAAGGATATCCTTCCTTAAGATTGTCAGATGTTGAAAATCTCCCTATCCCTCTTCCCCCACTCCCAGAACAAAAATGCATTGTAGAAATTTTAAGCCTTGCTGAAGAACTCATTAATAAACAGAAAACTGCTATTGCTTTAATTGACAAAATCCTTATGGCTAAATTCCTTGAAATGTTTGGCGATCCTGCAACGAATCCGAAGGGGTGGGAGGTAAGGAGGTTAATTAAAGTTTGTAATGAGGTTTACCGTTATCCTTCCTTTTATGGATTTAAAAGACTTAAAGAAGGCATACCCGTTTTAAAAGGTGAAGATATAGAAGACAATAAAATTAATCCCCATAAGATTAGCATATTTATTTCTCCTGAAACAAATAAAAAGTTTCCAAAAACTATTTTGAAAGAAAATGACTTGATTTTAACTGTAAGGGGCACTATAGGAAAAGTGGCATTAATTCCTAATTGGTTAGAAGGTGCTAATATTTCTCCTAATCTAATTAGAGTCTCTCCTAAAGATTCTCTAATTATTCCAGTTTATTTGTTTTTCCTATTTAAGCTTATTTTACATCCAACAGCTAAAACTACTGTAGAAACTTTGAAAGCATCTGAAATTAAAAATTATCTTATCCCACTCCCACCTATAGAACTCCAACAACAATTTGCCCGAATTGTAGATGAATTTGAAAAGAAACGAAAGGAAATGCAAAATACTTTAGAAATTCTTGAATCTCTTTTTAAAGTTCTTCAAAAGAAAGCATTCACTGGTGAACTTACAGCTGAATGGAGAGAAAAGCAAAAGGTTGATTGGGAATTACCAAAGATTACAGAAAGGCAAGCTATACTTTTGGCTTTACTTTATTATTCCCATATAGTCCTTAAAAAACCAGCAATGCTTACATTTGCAATGAAGGAAACTTTTCTTCTCCAAAAAGAAGCAGATTTGAATTTAGGATATGAGTTTATTCCTTATAAATACGGTCCTTTTTCCAAAGAAGTCTATGAAGACATAGAAGAGCTTGAGAAAAATCTTCTTGTGAAAAAAATAAAACCAAGTAGAGACATAGAAAAGACTGAAGTAACAATCTCTGAAGATTTCAAAGATTGGGTTGAAAAATTAATAGATAAATTGCCTAAAAATCACAAAACCTTAATCCAATCCTATGTCCAGAAATACGGAACTCTCTCCTATAATGAACTTATAGATTATGTTTATCCCCATTATCCAGAATTTTCAATAAAGAGCAAAAGAAAAAAGAAATAATGCCTTTAACCCCAGAACAAAAAGATATAGTCCAAACTACTGGGAAACCGCTCCTTGTTTTGGCAGGTCCAGGAACTGGTAAAACCGAAGTTTTAGCTCAAAGAATTTTATTTCTCATTAGAAACAACCTTGCCACCAAAGAAGAAATAGTTGGAATTACTTTTACCACAAAAGCTGCTAATCAAATGAAAGATAGACTTAAACAGCTTGGTTTACCAGAAGATAAACATCCTCTTATTTGTACTTTACACTCTCTTGCTACAAAAGTTCTTAGAGAAAATGAAAAAGTGGCAGGATTACCTACTGAATTTATGATTGCAGACAGCTACGAAGCATCTTTGATCTTACAAGATGCTATTGAAGATGTTAATCCACATTTGAGTAAGAACTGGAAAAAATTGTTTGAACAAATTTTCTTATTTAAAGCACAAAATAAAAGACCAGAAGACATAGATGATAAGAAGATGCTTAAAAAAATTTATCAAAGATACCAAGAATTATTGAGATTCCATAAAGCATTAGATTTTGAAGATTTAATACTTGAAGCTAGTGCTTTGTTAGAAAAACACCAAGAAATTCGAGAATTTTATCAAAACAAATGTAAAAATCTATTGGTTGACGAATTCCAAGATATTAATCCTGCAGAATATCATTTAATTAAACTTCTTGCAGGAGAAGGAAACGGCCTTTTTGTGCTTGGAGATGATGACCAAAGTATATACACTTTCCGAGGAGGCACACCTAAAATCATATTAGGTTTCACAAAGGATTTTAAAAGTGCAGAGGAAAAAGTAATGACTACATGTTTCAGATGTCCAGACAAAATTATATTAGGAGCATTAGCACTTATTAGAAATAACAATGATAGACGAGATAAAGAATTGAAACCTATAAATAGAAATGCTGGTCCTATCAAATTTTTAGATTGCAAAAGCGATGTTCAGGAAGCAAGATGGATTACTGAATGGATTAAAGAAAGCATTGATGGAAAAGAATACGAGCCAAAAGATATTGCTATTCTCTACAGAGGTGGAGATATTGCTGATAAAATTGCAGAAGAAGTGCCAAAGTTTAATATTCATATAATAAGACCCTCTCCTGAAGAGACAAAACATCAAAGAGAATTTATTGCCTATTTGAGGCTTGTAACCGATAGACGAGACAGTCTTGCTCTTAGAGTTTATTTAAGTTCAAAGAGAGCCAAAAAGATAGGACCTATAGCTATAAAGAAACTTAGGAATTATGCAGAAAGTAATAATTGTGAGTTATGGGATACATTAATCATCGCCCAGAAAGAAAACGAATTTAAAAGATGGAGAAAATATTTAAAAGCGTTTGTAGATTTGATTGAACAACTTAACAAAAAACTCTCTCAACTTCCTTTAACCGAATTTCTAATCCAGGTAGCTAAAACTCTTGGCTATGAAAAAGAGCCAAGAATTAAAGAGATAATCGAACAGTCTAAAGATCTCCCCGAAGGAAGCAGTCTTTCTGCTTTTCTTGAAAATTTACGAGGAAGGAAAGGAGAAAAAACTGCAGAACGCAAGGAATCTGCAGAAGACAGAGAAAATGCTGTTTTGTTTATTACAATGCACTCTGTAAAGGGATTAGAAAGAAAAGTGGTATTTGTAATTGGTATGGAAAAAGATGAATTTCCTAAATCAAACAGTAATGTAGAAGAAGAAAGAAGACTCTTTTATGTAGCTATGACAAGAGCAAAGGATAAACTTTTTCTGTGTTATGCAAAAAAGAGAGAAGGACAATCTGCTCAAGGCGTTAATTTTTATGATCCTTCTCCATTTATATTTGAAATTCCTGAAGAATATATAGAGCCTATCCGCCCTACCGCTTAATAATTTTTATAATCTTCACCCCTGGAATAATCTTTGCACGAGCCAACCTATAAAT
>JAGHCO010000123.1 GCA_021160405.1 Candidatus Aerophobota bacterium | reverse complement strand
TCCCAGCAGCGTCAGTAGAGTAATTACCAATAAGAGTATTCTTACTCCACAAGGGGAAGAGAAACTACTTAAGTTTTTTTTCTCTAAAAGACGAGTTCAAAACTTTATTAAAAAAATTCTTATAGAGGAAAAAAAGAGAATGGAAATGGGGATTCTTTCTAAACCTTTTAATGATAGATTCATCCAGAAAAAATTAGAAGATAAGTATAAAATTAAACTTGCCCGACGTACCGTCTCCCAGTACCGAAAACTAATGGGAATCTCCTCTTCCTACCATAGGCATAAAAAAGTGATAAGTGATGTGTAATAAGTGAAAGTAAGTATGGTTATTGGGGTCGTGTCTTAACATTTGACATTTGCTGTGGTTGGCTACGCTGTATATTTTTCTTCGCGAAATGTCAAATGTTAAGACACGACCCCTTTACTTCTGACTTGCCAGTTGAATTAACTCCTGAGGATCTAAGATAAGAATTACCCTCCCATCTCCTAATATGGTTGCTCCTGCTAAACCTTGAATGTCAGCTAAACATCCTTCAAGGGGCTTTATGACGATCTCCTCTTGTTTGTATAAAGTATCCACAATTAGACCAATTCTTTTCCCGTTTCCCTGAATAATAACTATATGATCCTGGTCGTTCTCCTTATCTCCATTGGAAATGCCGAGCAAATCGGATAACTTAACTATCCCCAGGATATTTCCCCTTAAAACTATGGACTGCTTTTTTAAAATTCCTTTTATCTCAGTTGAGGAGATTTTCAATGTCTCTGCTATGGAAGCCATAGGTACGGCAAACATCTGCCTACATGCTTCCATCAAGAGAACATTTATGATGGCTAAGGTAAGAGGCAGCTTGATGGTGAAGGTTGTCCCCACCTCTATTTGGGTCTTTATATCTATCTCGCCCTTTAACTTCTTAATATTGCTTTTTACTACATCCATTCCTACTCCCCGCCCTGATATCTCGGTTACCTGTTTAGCTGTGCTAAAACCAGGCAAAAAGATTAAATCAAGACATTCCCTTTTATTTAACAGCTTTGCATTATCTTTATCTATAATCCCCTTTTCTATGGCTACCTGGCGGATTAGCTCCGGGTCCATTCCTCTACCATCATCTTCAACTTTTATAATTACATTGTCACCTTCCTGGGAAGCAGAGAGATTTATCGTTCCCACAGGAGATTTACCTTTTTTACTTCGCTCCTCAGGTGTCTCTATTCCGTGGTCTACGGAGTTACGAATTAAATGGATTAGAGGGTCCCCAATTTCCTCAATTACCATTTTGTCAAGCTTTGTCTCCTCTCCTGAAATCTTCAGGTCAATTTTTTTACCCTTCTCCTGAGATAAATCTCTCACTAAACGAGGAAATTTATTGAAAAGGGTTTTTATAGGACGCATGTGGATATCTGTAGCAAGAACCTGCAGATCGGTGCTAATTCTTCTCACTGTCTGAGCGGCGTTTTTTAACTCTCCGGAGACTTCGGGGATTTTGTATTTAGTATCTAATTTTTGGCTAATGGTAAAAAAGGCACTTCTATTAATGATTAATTCACTGACCAGGTTCATCAAAAGGTCTAACTTTTCCTCCTCTACGCGAATTGTCTTTTTTGCTAAAACTGTGTTTTTACTTGATATTTTTTTAAATTTTTCTTGAGGTTCAAGTTTTTCACCTTGAGTAGCCTCTCTCATCTTATTCAAAAAAGAATCAATATCAATATCCTCTTCTCTTTCAGCTCTTATATTATCTATTAATTTAGTGAGTATATTATAGCTTGATGTAAATAGCGAAGTTAGCTCCTCAGAGGGAGTAATTTCTTTCTTTCTTACCTTTTCTAAAAGCTTCTCTTCCTCCTTAGCTAAGTTTTTGATGCTCTCAAATCCCATATAGTCGGCCGAGCTCTTAATGCTATGAACTACTCGGAAGAGAGCGTTAACAAACTCAGAATTCCAACCTTCTTCCTTTACTTTAGCCAAACAGCTTCCCATAGTGCTAAGGTATTGTTGAGCAGCATCTAAGAATGTTTCTCTCGCCTCCTCGGTAGCTTTGTCATTTTTCAAAGAAACCTTTTTTATCTTTTTACTCTCAGGTTTTTTAGTTTTTTTCTCTATCTCATCTATAAATTTATCCACTTCTTTAAGGGAATCACTTGTTAGTCTTTCCATTCTTTTCTTTTCGCCACTGCTTAAATCCTCAAAAAGGGCTTTAAGGATATCCGTTCCCTTAAACAAAAGGTCTATAATTTCCGGGGTGGCTTTAAGTTTTCCTCTACGCAGACTATCTAAAACATTTTCCAACTTATGAGACAGGTTAATTATTTGCGTCAAGCCCAGGAAGGAGGAGGCTCCCTTTATAGTATGAAAACTTCGAAATATATTATTTAGAAGATCTAAGTTATCCGGCTCTTTTTCTAACCGTAGTAATTTCGGCTCCAGGGTTTCGAGGTGTTCATTTGACTCGTTGATAAATTCCCCTAAAATAGCAGGATCATCTAAAAACTCGTTCATATTTTTTCCTCTCTTTTTAATCTAAAAGCATCTTCACATTCATCACTAATCTTTTAGGATCCGTTGGTTTAACCAAATAAACATTAGCTCCGGCGGCAAGGCCCCTTTCTCTGTCCTCCTCTTCTTCCTCAGTGGTTACGATGATAATGGGAAGATCTCTGTAGGTATCCTGTTCCCTTAAAGTCTGGATTAACTTCAGTCCGTCCATCTTTGGCATATTTATATCTGCTACTATTAAGTCAAAATTTTCTCTGTATAGTTTCTCCAAAGCCTCTATCCCATTAGAGGCGGTTTGGACCTCAAAGC
>JAGHCO010000077.1 GCA_021160405.1 Candidatus Aerophobota bacterium | reverse complement strand
GGAATTAAATGAAGAAAAATACCAAGCCATAAAAAGCCGGTAATAATACCAATTACTAATCTAACATGAAACTTTTTTCTTCCTACTTCAGATATTAACATTATTTACCTCTTTACTTATCTATATCTTCCTTAAAGTATTTTCTCTGAATATAAATAAGAGCCATTAAAATAAAGAAGAAAATGACCGAAAGAGCTGTGCCTTCACCAAATTTTAAGGATTGAAAAGCACGAAAATATATTTCCATTACTACTGACCTGGATGCAGAACCTGGGCCTCCACCAGTCATTACCATGGGCTCATTGAATACCTGCATTTTGCTAATTACTGTTAAAAGAAGCATCATTGCAATTATTGGGCGCATACGGGGTAAAGTAACATACCATATCTTTCCCCAGAAACCACATCCTTCTAATTCTGCGGCTTCATATAGTTCTTGAGGAATGCTTTGTAGGGAAGCTATATAAATAAGCCCGGGAGCAAATAAAATAAGGCCGGGTAAAACAAGACAGAGTATAACTAAGAGGGGATCATTAAGCCAACCTAAAGTTGGAAGGCCTAAAGCTTTTAAGATTTGATTAAATAAACCATAGTTAACATTATACCACATCTTCCAGATAATAATTCCGGCCATACTGGAAATGGGGATAAACCAGAGGAGCATCATTACTCTTATTAAACTCTTTCTCATCTCTAAGAGTAATATAGCTACAATGATAGGGACAACAAAGGTAAGAGCTAAGGAGAGAATAGTATAATAAACAGTATTTTTAAAAACCACTGGAAGGAGAGGATCGCTAAATACAATTTTAAAATTATCCCATCCGGTAAAGGTACATGCTCCTATTATATGAAATTTTTGAAAGGCTACTATGAAGGCTACCAGTATAGGAAACCAACCAAAGATTCCCTGATATACGAGTTGGGGTAGGATGGTTACCCATCCTACCCTCCGTATATGAGCTAATTGTCTCTTTACTGCTTTATTAGGCTTTTCCCTCATAAGTTACCATACCTTATAGTATTTTTCCAGTAGAGGTTGAAAGGTGTTTTTATAGAAATCAGGAGCTGTTTCCTTGTAATATTCGCTTACCGCGGTATAGTAAGCTTTCAGTTTCTCAGGAGTTATATTCTCATCTTTGTAATTTAGCTTACTATTGGCAACAGCTGCTGCTTGAGATAAGGCTTTCTTGATGTCAACATTAGGATCAGAAATAATCTTTCCCGTTGCAGACGCTAAAGCATCAAGAACTCCTGTCATATTCTTAACATACATTCCAAAAAGAGAAAGTGAAGGTCTTATCTTCTCTTCCATAATAAGGTTCCAGGCGTGAATATAATCAGCAGGAAGGCCATATCCCAGTGGTTTCAGATATTCAGCATTTGGTGGTACACCGCAAAATGAATGTATATTACCTGGCCACGGTTTTTTCGTCTTTGACCTCCAATAGTCGTACATCCTGGCCATTTCTCTACCTATACCGACCTCACTATAAAGCAGAAATTCAACAGTGGCTTTTTTTTCTGCATCGGTAAGAAGAGGGTTTATCATCCATCCGGCGCCATAAGCTCTGGCTTCTTTTATTCCTCCTTTACCTATAGGGAAAGGAGCCAAACCGGCAGCCTCTGCAAAATGAAGGGGGCGAAAACAGTCTCTATCCCTGAGAGCATACTGCACAAGCCCATTGGGGAGAGCATCGTAAATCATCCCCCCTTTGCTTTGGTCAAAAAATCCATGCCAACATTCACCCCAACCGAATTCTATCCCTGTAAGGACGCTTTTATCTTCAAAGATCATATCGTGTAGGTAAGTCATATATTCAACCATAGGAGGGAGAGTGAAACCAGCTCTCCAGGTGTATTTTCCTGTTTTATCAGGAATTATCTCTTCAGCTCCAAATCTCTCCATATCCATCAGGACACCTACTTGGCTTGGATGTCCACGCAGAAGAAGACCCCATCTTTTTTTCTTGGGATCGGTGATTTTCTTAGCAATTTCTCTAAAATCTTTGTAAGTCCAGTGATCTGGTGGTGCACCTACTCCCTGGGCGTTAAATATGCCTGCTTCTTTAAACCAGTCTTTTCGATAGTAGAGTCCAAAGGGATTAACCTCTCCTACTACACCATAACAGCGATCCCCAATCCACAAAATATTTTTCCAATAATCTTTTAATATAGGAGTCATATGGTCAAAGTACTCTGCTTTCAGCTTGGGATCATTAACAATTTCGGTAATATCAGCGGCAGCTCCCATTTTCACAGCGTCGTATAAGGGAGATATAGCTGAAGCACGATAATAACAGGGTGCATCACCGCCAGCTAAAGAAGTCAGTATGAAATCTCTATCACGACCACCTCTGCCATGAGGGAACTTAGGCACAACTTTTGCTTCCGGATGAAGAGAATTCCAAAGAGCAAGCTTATACATTTGATATGCTAAGCCTACGTTTCCTGTGGTTATTATTTCCTGACCTGTTTTTTCTATAGGACTCATACTAGGTAATTCAAGAGTAATTTGTTCTTTGGCAATAGCGGTTCCTCCTATAAGTAATGTTAGGCTTAAAACCGCCATCGCTGTCATTAACCTGCACCAAAATTTATTTTTGAACATCTATTCCTCCTTTTGTTTGATTATTTAATGAGGAGACTCTTCCAGAAAAAAAGAAAGTAATTTTATTTTTTCTCCTTTTAGAATCTCCCCTTTCTCGCGAGCTAATAGCCTACCTCGTTCTCACCTCCTCCTGGCCTTATTTTTAGCTCTCCCTTACCAAAAATTTTTATTAAGCAAACTATGAGAGTTTTAATTTTTTCTTGGTTCCACAGGACTGACGAACCATTAATTTCACTGGCAAAATAACTTTCTTTACTTTATTATCCCTTCCCTCTATTTTATCGATAAGGGTTTTAGCAGCTATTTCTCCCATATCATAAAAAGATTGCCGAACAGAAGTTAGAGGCACAGCTAAGTGGGTAGCAATCTCAGTATCATCAAAACTCACTATCGCCAGATCTTTACCCACTTTTAGTCCTATCTGTTTGCAATGTTTGTATAATTCCAGGGCTAAGAAATCATGAATTACAAAAGCTGCTGTGGGAGGATGGGGAAGACTAAGTAATGTTTGAGCAATATTTCTCTTAACTTCGGTAAAATTCGTATTCTCTCCAAGCTTAGGATATTTTACTCCAATTTTTGATTGACAGATAAATACTAACCTGGGATCAAAATTGATATTATATTCTTCAAGAGCCTTCTTGTATCCTAAGAATCTATCACCGACCGAGGTTATATAACTGAGAGCAGGATTAGAAATAAAAGCAATTCTTTTGTGACCAAGATTAATTAAGTGTTTAGTAGCTTCATAGCTACCTTTAAAATTATCAGATACTACATAATCACTCTCAAACTCTCTTACATATCGGTCAACGAGCACAAAGGGAAAGTGGGTCTCCTTCATTTTGACCAAAATCTCATAATCATCTTTATGTTGAAGAGTGTAGATTACCAAACCTTTAATTCCTGACTCTATCAACCATTCAATACGTGATTTTTCTTCAGTTAAGCTACTATTGGTATTAGATAAATTCAAATGATAGCCCCGGCTATGAACCATATTTTCTACCCCTGAAACAATTTCTGGCCCTCCCTGTCTCATATAAGGAATAACTAAACCTATAGCTTTTCCCCTCACATTTCCGGCTTTTTGTGATTCCTCGGGGTTTTTAACAAAAGTTCCCTTCCCCTGTTTTCGGTGGAGCATACCTTCTCTTACCAACTCCATGATTGCATGACGAACAGTTTCCCTACTAATACGATACTCATCACATAGTTCTGACTCCGAGGGAATGCGTTCGTTTACTTTCCACTCCCCGCTGAGAATTTTCTCCTTTATAATTTGTTTTAACTGATAATAAAGAGGAACAAGTATATTTTCATTGAGCTTCATTTCTCACCTTTAGTTATAACAGTTATCAGGTTGTCCGTATGTTCGTATATAATATTATCATAAAAAAAATATTCGTCAACCCCCCTATTTCCTTCTGTGAATTAAAATTTTAAATTTTAATTCACAGAGAAAAGGCGCCCACTTGACAAATATATGATAATATGATAATATTTT
>JAGHCO010000138.1 GCA_021160405.1 Candidatus Aerophobota bacterium | reverse complement strand
GTCTTATTATTGGTTTGGATGGAGCAACTTGGAATGTAATAAAACCTTTAGCTGAAGAAGGTAAATTACCCACCTTTAAGAAGTTGATGGAAGAAGGCGTTTGGGATAATTTGGAATCTACAGTTCCTCCTGTTACAGGTCCTGCCCGGGTTTCTTTTGCTACTGGAAGAAATCCTGGAAAAACTGGCGTATTTGACTTTTTAAATAGAAAATTTAAATATCAATAACTTGTACAATAAATTAAAGGTGATGGAAATGGAGAAGATAAAAATTGAACCAAAGGAATTTTGGGACGACAAAAAATGGGCAGAGAAGAATTATCCTGATTTGCAAGAGAAGTATCCGGACAAATGGGTGGCGATAGTGGACAAAAAGGTTGTCGCTGCTGGCAAGAGCTTAAAGAATATCGAGCTTGAAGCAGAGCATAAGACCGGCGTACCAAGGGATAGAATTCCCGTCCTTTTCATAGAGGGCGAAGTGAACATCTTATTTGGATAACGGTGACCCACCGACATGATAAAGCTATCTTTTATAGAACTACGGGACAGAAGGTTGGAAAAATTGGTTCCCGGGTATGGATACCTAACGAGATTGATTT
Organism: Candidatus Aerophobota bacterium; assembly: GCA_021160405.1. GTDB lineage: Bacteria > Aerophobota > Aerophobia > Aerophobales > JAGHCO01 > JAGHCO01. The sequence goes on along the minus strand of JAGHCO010000138.1, from coordinate 4,785 downwards.
GCAATACAAAGTTCAAGGCGTTCAATGACTGGATAAAGAGCTATGATGCCATTATCGACACTGGGGCTCACATTTCCATAATACCCTTAGAAATATGGCAAGATTTGGAAACGAAAATCTTCGCTGATTATTATGTCAGGGGATTATCGCCAAAGGAAGAATGCTATGTTGATATTAAAATTGCTAAAGTCAAATTGATCATTTTCGATGAAGACGGAAACAGAACTCCAGAACTGGAAATATTTGCATATCTCGCTTTGGATGAGGGTATACCCCTAATCCTTGGTTTCAAAACCTTGTTAGATGAATTTAAGATTTGTTTTGATCATAAAGATAATGAAGCATGGCTTGAAAAAGTTTGACTTAGCTATAGATAATCAGTAAATCCTTAGTAAACCAGGTTTCATCCCATCCAAAAAAAGGGGACAGGCTACTTTTTCTTATAGCTTTAGTGAGCATTTAGATGAGATTAGAAATCCACCTATCGGATAGGTCCCATAATTTTACATTTTATGTAGCCATAATACGATTCAGGTAGTAAAGGTCCAAATTTATCTTCTTCTTCTTTTTGCCAATATCCGATAGAGGAGACATTTTAATTTCTCCGTTTACAATTCCTATCATAATATTTCTTTTTTTCTTAACTGCCGCATCGACCGCTGCTGCTCCTAACCTTATTCCTAAAATTCTATCCCACAAACAGGGTGAGCCTCCTCTTTGCAAGTGTCCCAAAACTACCACTCTTTCCTCATACCCTGTTTTCTTTCTTATTCTTGAGGCAATTTCAGCTGCACTGCCTATCTTGTTTCCTTCTGCTACGATAATTATACTGCTTGTTTTGCCTCTTTTGCGCCCTTCATCTAATTCTGCGCAAACCTCATCTAAATTTGTAGATAGCTCTGGAATTAGTATATCCTCTGCTCCTCCGGCAAGACCTGACCACAGGGCAATAAATCCAGATGTTCTTCCCATAACCTCAACTAAAAATAAGCGGTCATGAGAAGTTGCAGTATCTCTTATCTTATCTATAGCTTCAAGAGCAGTATCTACAGCAGTTAAAAATCCTATAGTAAAATCAGTTCCCCATATATCATTATCTATGGTAGCTGGAATTCCTATAGTGGGAATGTCCCATTTTTCATCTAAAACTCTTGCTCCCCTAAAGGAGCCATCTCCTCCAATAACTATAAGGGTTTGTATTCCAAGCTTTTTTATATTTTCAACTGCTTTTTCCTGACCTTCCTTTTCCATAAATTCTTTAGAGCGAGCAGTTTTGAGCACAGTTCCTCCTCTATAGATGATACCTGATACTGAGCTGGCATCCATTATCTGAATATCATTTTCAATTAATCCCATATATCCTCTCCTTATCCCTATAACCTCTAACCCTTTATAGATAGCAGCTCTTACTACTGCTCTTATACAGGGATTCATCCCCGGGGAATCACCACCACTGGTTAAAACTCCAATCCTTTCCATCCTTGCCTCCACATTTTCTACATTGTAAAAGTTATGGAGTTAAAAGTCAACGGTAATGTCAAAAGTTTTATGAGAGATTCTATTTAAAAGATAGATGGGGTAAGCAATTTCCTCTCCCTTGAGGTGGGGTGAGAAAAAAAGATAAAGAAAACCTTTAACCCCTCACCCTGACCCTCTCCAGCAAGGGAGAGGGAAAAGGAATTTGAAATTACTAAGTCAACGGGTAAGAGTAAAATATGGATAAAATTTTAAATAGCTCTTATTTCTTGTCTCATAAACACCGTGTAAGAGATAGCAAAACATATAAGCATTAAAGCTATTAGTCCTACGAACTGAGGCCATATTACCATAAGACTTTGACCTAAAGGTAAGGGATTGGGAATTAAACCTTTTATTTGAGTAGAAGAGACAACACCAAAGAATCTTACTGAAGGGTTAAGCACAGCACCAGCAATTTCCTCAAAGAGAGTTGCTGGAGAGATACGCATGATCATATTTTTAAGATGTTCATTTTTAGTTATTGTTTCCAGAGTAGTAGTATGAGTGATAGGAACTAATTGGTCTGCAATAACACCAGCAACCATATAAATAAAAAAGGTGAAGAAGATCCACACTGTTATTGAAGCTAATGCAGAACTTGCTGTTCGCCTGAATAAGATTGAAAAAAGAATTCCTAAACTTAACCAAAATCCTATATAAATTACACTCGCTATGAAAAAAACTCCCATTCTTGAAATCTCTGCTAAGTTAGGAACAATTCCAAGCATACTAAGGCCCAGGCCTGAAATAACTAAAATTATGCTTATTAACATTATGGCTACTGTGCTTAGGCCGGCTAAGAATTTACCATTAATTAAAGAATCTCTAAAGATGGGTTGTGATAAGACCAGACTCATTGTCCCCCTGGCGTGTTCGCTATTTATAGCATCAAATCCCAAAATGATCCCTATAAGTGGCCCAAAAAAGCTAATAAAAAAGATAAAGGATGGCAGGGCTCCAGCAGAGGAGGTGAAAAGTTTAAGGAAGATAAAATCTACAGGAATCTTAGCAAAGTTTTGGCCCATAGTTTGAGCACTAATGTATGTAATTGAGCTTCCTGTAATACAAATAATAATAAACAGTATCAAAGATCTTCGGCTTCCAAAATAATCAGCTAATTCTTTCCAAAAAACAACTCTAACTCCTGACATTTGAATCACCCTTCTCGAAAATATCTTATATAAATTTCTTCTAATGTGTAATTTTGAGTTTTTATCTGCAAGGGAAGAGCCCCACTTTCTACAATAGCTCTGGATATTTTTTCTCTTAAATCTTGGCTACACTTTACAAGGAAACGATTACCTGAGCTTTCAACATCTTTTACCCCTTCTATTTCTTTTATAGAACCAAGAAGAGTTGGAGTTAATTTGGATACTTGAATCTCAAGTAAAGTTTGTTCCTTTTCCATTATCTTATTCCCTATCTCATCTACAGAACCTTGAGCTATCATACGACCTTTTGTAATTATACCTACTCTGTCACAAATTCTTTGAACTTGATAAAGAAGATGAGATGATAAAAGTACAGTAATTTTTTGTTCCCTGCTCATCTTTACTATAAGTTTTAAGATTTGATCAGTTCCTTTGGGGTCTATTCCTGTAGTAGGTTCATCTAAAATGGCAATTTTTGGCTCCTTAACAAGTACTGCCCCCATTCCTAAGCGCTGTTTCATTCCCTTGGAAAACTTTCTAACCTCCAGGTTAGCTACCTCTAAAAGACCTACCTCTGTTAGAACCTCATCTATCTTTGCAAATGCTTGTTTATCCTTTACACCGTTTAGCCTTGTTATATACGTTAAGTTTTCTCTTGCTGTTAAATCCTCATAAAAGCCAACATTTTCAGGAAGATATCCTGCTATTCGTTTAACTTTAAGTGGCTGTCTGGTAGCATCATACCCATAAACTTTCACTTCTCCTGAGGTAGGTTCTGTAAGTCCTAAGACCATTAAGATAGTAGTTGTCTTTCCTGCTCCATTAGGCCCAAGAAATCCAAATATCTCACCTTCTTTTACGCAAAGATTTAGTCTGTCAACAACTTTAGTTCCATTATAAGATTTGGTTAACTCATTAGTTTCTATAACGGCTTCCATTTATCTCCTCTTTAATCTAATAAAGATTCCTATTAGGGAGGCTATTACTACAATTATAATTCCAACTCCCACCCATCCCCATTTTGTAGATACCTTTACAGTGGTTCTTAAATCTATTTGTTTTTGATCTTGTTTGCCGATGGCTCTCAAAGTAATCATATAGTCTCCAGGTAAAGTTCTAAAGGGAGGTTTTATAGTTACATCTACTTTCTCAGGCTTTCGTGATTCTTCATAGGGAGGAAGGGAGGAGAGTTTATCAGGTTTAAAAGATACTTTCCAGTTTTCAGGTTTATCAGAGAAAAAACTTATATCTTCAATTCCTGCTGAACCTTCGTTCCACAGATAAACGGGTAAATGTTCCTCTTTACCAGCAATTGTATCTACATTTAACCGTCCTGTTTCAGTGCTCATTTTAAGTTTATAGGTACCGGTGACTATTGCTTTAAGTTTAATAGATTCCACCTCTTTTCCTGAGCTAACAATAAAGGTTACAGGGTACTCTCCCTTTGAGATGCCCATTGGTGGGATTACAGTGAGAAGTAGACTTTCTGAGCCTTTAGCCTCTACCTTTATAGCAGAGATTCTCTTCCCCTTTTCCCATCTTGGAGTGCAGTAAGCATCCCATCCATAGGGAAGTTTACCGCCTAAGTTCATTATACGAGGTTTATCCGTGTTGTTTTTCACTTCAATCTCAAACTCAAAATTCTTCCCCGCAGGATTTTTCATGCTTGGATATTTTGTTATAAGGTTTACTTGTTTGGAAACTTTTTGTGACTGCTCCTTTTCCCTTTCCCTAAGACCAATTGTGATAGGAACGTACTTTTGGATTTTTCTATTCTTTGTAATTCCCTTTAAGGTAAAATTATAATCTCCCTGCACTGCATTTTCTGGAGGCTTGGCATAAAACTCTAAAGTTACTGAATTGTCAGGTTCCTCTGGGAGTAGATATAAACTGCGAACTTCAAGTTTATCCCATTGAGTTTCTAATCTTGCATCCCAGTTTTTTGCCTTCTTCTCTGGAATAACTGAGAGAATTATTTCCTCTTCTTCTTTTCCTGTATTAATGATTTTTACATCTATCTTTACTTCTTCATCTTTTCCAATAACTATACTTGTGTATTTAGGAAAAATGGAAAAATTCTCCCTTAGATTTGCACCTTGAGCGATTCCAGAAATCC
>JAGHCO010000245.1 GCA_021160405.1 Candidatus Aerophobota bacterium | reverse complement strand
GGGTGGAAAAGTATAATGGGAAAATTTTAAGCGGTTTTTCACGAAAACCTACTTCAACTAACACTCTTCTTAAAATTGCTAAAAGAATGTATAGGCCAGTTGGATGTAGAGGTCCTTTTACATATGATTTTCTTACGGGAGCTGGTATAAAAGCAAAACTAATAGGCTGTCCTACCATGTTTAATCCAGAGAAAGATTCTCAGGAAGAGTATATCGCATTCTCATTTAGCCGAGATAACCTTCCATTACAGGTAAAAGTTCTGAAATCTATATGTAAATCCAATAAAGTAAATGTTGTTCTTCATGAAGCTTATGAGCACAAGTGGGTAAATGGTATAGATGTAGAAAAAGTATCAGATCCTAAAGATTTTCTAAAAATATATGCTCGTGCTAGGTATGTGGTAACCGGGCGCCTTCACGGGGTACTGCCATCACTTAATAACAAACCAGTATTCTTTTTCCAGAGCAATAGAAAATTTGATTCTCGTTTAACAATTCTTGCTTTTATTAAGATTCCAATCAGGCATATTAGTGAAATTCCTAGTATAGATCTATCAAAAGTAGAGTATGATACAGAGAAAGTACTACAGCTTAAATCTGCATTCGCTGATTATACCCATTGGTTTAAAAAGAATTTTTGCGGAGTAAGCAATTGAATATTTATACACTTTCCAATGGAGATATTCAGCTACCAGATTACAAATATCGGATGGATAAAGATTTTCTTACCATTAATTGGATAATTAATAAATACTGTAATTTGCGTTGCAGCTATTGTGTGGGATGGAACAATGCTTCCAGGGAGGGTGTTGTTGATCGACACCATTATAAAGACATAGCTGATGCATTTTTACATCTTAAACAGTCCACTGGTAAAGGGTTATACATTGCTTTTACCGGAGGAGAGCCAAGTTTGGTCCCTAACTTTATTGAGCTTATTAATACTCTTGGTAAGTATGGCTTTTTTATTGGTGTCCAAACAAATCTTTGTACTAAAGTTATTAAAGAAGTTGCTTATTACACTGATCCTGAAAAACTTATCCAGATTGAGGCTGCTTATCATTATGAAACCCTGGATAAAAACAAGAAACTGCAAGATATGTATTTTGGGAATTTTAGTCTGCTTTCAGAAAAAGAGTTCACTGTAGTTTTAAAAATCGTTGCGACTCCAAAAGAACTTAAAAATTTTGAAAAAAGAGTAGAGTGGCTAAGGAGAAAACTTCCAGAAAATAGTATAATTTTTGTTCAACCGTATATTACCGGTTTGGCGGGAACAAAGGATAATCCAAGAAGTTATCCATACATCTATACCGATGAAGAAAAGAAAATCCTATCAAAATTTATGAAAGTAAGAAAAAAAGAGCTTTTTGATTTTATCCATGGTGCAGGATGGTTTAAAGGTATGAGATGTGGTGCTGGCGAAAGTTATCTGGTATTGGATGAAAAAGGAAATGCAAGAAGATGCGCTTCTCTTCCTCATCCACTTGGGGGAAATTTAATGAAGAGAAATATTCGGCTTTTACCCGAGCCTACAGCATGTCCGGTAGAGTATTGCGCCTGTCCCCCTTGGGCACTTTGGTTTGGTGCTAATGTTTGGGAGTATATTGGAAACAAACGCGATGAATGCTTATACTGTCGCTACCATAAGGAGTGAAAGATGCCAAAGGTTTCAGCAGTTATACCTATTCGCTACACGGATAAATATCCCAGGGATATGGACAGGCTTGATCTTTGTCTTAAAAGCTTGAGAGAACAAACGGTAAGATCAGAATGTATGCAGATAATCGTGAGTGATTTTGGTAGTGAAAAAAAATATGTGCCAGCTCTTCAAGAAAAATGCCAAAAAGCAAAGGCTAAGTTTGTTCATATAGAAACTCAAGAAGTCTGGAGCAGAGCAAAGGCTTTGAATATAGGAATAAGAGCATCTGATCCAGATTCGGATTACATTATATCCAGTGATGTTGATATCATATTTAAAGATACAGCTATAGAAGAGGCTTTTAAAAATATGGATGAGAAAACTTACATAATATTTGAGGTTAGAAAGCTTCCCCCGATGAAACTTCCAATTGATTTGAATTTTACCAGATTAGAGGCGATATCGATGCCAGAACCTCCAAGCATAGGAATTTGCTGTTTTCCTAGAAAATGGATATTTGATGTTCGGGGATATGATGAAGAGTTTAAAGTGTGGGGATGGGAGGATAACGATCTTGTAAAAAGAGCCCATCTTAGTGGGCTGCAAATAATCCGTTTGCCCGATCTAACTTTTCATTTATGGCATAAAGTTTTCTATAAGGTAGATCTTAACGATCCACAGCAAAAACTAAATTGCGAAAGAGCTGACAGTTTGAATACTATTATAAGAAATACTGATAAACAGTGGGGAGAAGCTTGATAAGAAAAATAAAATTTTTAAAAGGAGGTATAGCCCGGAAATATTTGAAAAAAGAAGGGGGCTCACTAAAGAGCCCCCCGTGCCGAAAAGTACCTTACTCAGGTTGCCAGCACAGCGCAAGATACTCTCGGCTATTTTATTAGTATCATCTTTTGAAAGGATGTCAAGTTGAATATCTATGAGAGAATATCTGAATCAATAAACTTAATAGATTATATTAGCACAAAAACGGATATTAGGCTAAAGAAAGCAGGCACTGAATACCGTGCTATTTGTCCATTTCACGAGGAAACAAAGCCAAGCTTTACAGTATCACCTGTAAAAAATCTTTGGTTTTGTTTTGGCTGCAGAAAAGGTGGGGGGATCGTCCAGTTTGTATCTTTGTATAAAAATCTTCCTAATGGTGAGGCTCTTAAATACCTGGCAAAAGAATATGGCATATCTTTTAATGAAAAAGCTTTTTCTCAATTTAAAAAAGAGCAGGCAAGAAGAGAAAAACTTGAGAACCAGCTTAGAAAATCAGCTGATACTCTTAGTTCCAATGAAATCGCACTTAAATATCTTAAAGAGCGTGGATTTAAAGATGAAACAATTAAAGTTTTTGAGTTTGGCTACAGTTCCTATTATAAAGCAATTACTGTCCCCATTCATGATTTTTATGGAAGATGTGTTGGTGTTGCATTTAGAAAGCTTGAGGGAGAGCCAAAGTGGATAAACTCTAAAAATAGCTCTTTATTTAATAAAAGCAGTATCCTGTATAACCTGCACCGAGCACTTCCCTACGCTAAAAAAATCATTTTTATTGTAGAGGGTTATTTTGATGCTGCTAGCTTTTATCAGGCCGGGATGAAAAATGTTGTTGCTATAGCATCATCTACTTTAAGTAAAAAGCAGGCTCAACTTTTAAACAGGCTCTTAGGAGGCATTCAGGTGATTTTAGTTCCTGATATGGATAATCCCGGGCTTGAGGCAG